>NZ_JBSFTY010000097.1:0-32193 GCF_053591515.1 Streptomyces sp. NPDC003011 | reverse complement strand
GCTCGCCGCCGCCGTCCAGGGCATCGACGCCCTCACCCACGGCGACGTGGGCGTGCGCTCACTCCAGGAACACGCACAACACCTGACCGCAGCCCGCGACTAGCAGCCCCGAGGGGGACACCGGAAACGGTGTCCCCCTCTTCATGAGCCTCACCGAGGCTTCAAGAGGACACAGAGATGTACAAGATCTTCTTCCGTCTGGTCTTTCGGCGGATGGACCCGGAGCAGGCCCACCACCTCGCCTTCCGCTGGATCCGGCTCGCCGTGCGCGTCCCCGTGCTGCGCACCTTCCTGGCCGCCGCGCTCGCGCCCCGCTACAAGGAGCTGCGTACCGAGGCCTTCGGGCTGCGGATGCACGGCCCGTTCGGGCTCGCCGCCGGCTTCGACAAGAACGCGGTCGCCATCGACGGCATGTCGATGCTCGGCTTCGACCACGTGGAGATCGGCACGGTGACCGGGCAGGCGCAGCCCGGCAACCCGAAGAAGCGGCTGTTCCGGCTCGTGAAGGACCGGGCGCTGATCAACCGCATGGGCTTCAACAACGACGGCTCGCTGGCCGTGGCCGCGCGCCTGGCGTCCCGCGAGCCGGTCTTCAGGACCGTCGTGGGTGTGAACATCGGCAAGACCAAGGTCGTCCCGGAGGAGGAGGCCGTCGGCGACTACGTGCAGTCGGCCGAGCGGCTCGCGCCGTACGCCGACTACCTGGTCGTCAACGTGTCGTCGCCGAACACGCCCGGACTGCGCGACCTCCAGGCCACCGAGGCGCTGCGCCCGCTGCTGACCGCGGTGCGCGAGGCCGCCGACCGCAGGGTGACCTCGCGCCGCGTCCCGCTGCTGGTGAAGATCGCGCCGGACCTCGCCGACGAGGACGTCGACGCGGTCGCCGACCTGGCCGTCGAACTCGGCCTGGACGGGATCATCGCCACCAACACGACCATCGCGCGCGAGGGGCTCGGCCTGATGTCCGCTCCCTCGCTGGTGAAGGAGACCGGCGGCCTGTCCGGGGCACCCCTCAAGGCGCGCTCCCTGGAGGTGCTGCGGCGCCTCTACGCGCGCGTGGGCGACCGGATCACCCTGGTGGGCGTCGGCGGCATCGAGGACGCCGAGGACGCCTGGCAGCGCATCCTGGCGGGCGCCACGCTGGTCCAGGGCTACAGCGCGTTCATCTACGAGGGCCCCTTCTGGGCCCGCGCCCTGCACAAGGGGCTCGCCGCCCGCCTGCGGACCAGCCCGTACGCCACCCTCGCCGACGCGGTCGGCGCCGACGTCAGGGAGACGGCATGAGCGTTCTCGCACCCTTCGGCGCCCGCCTGCGCCGTGCCATGGACGACCGCGGGCCCCTGTGCGTCGGCATCGACCCGCACGCGTCCCTGCTCGCCGAGTGGGGCCTGAGCGACGACGTGGCGGGTCTGGAGCGCTTCAGCCGCACGGTCGTCGAGGCGGTGGCCGACCGGGTCGCCGTCCTCAAGCCGCAGAGCGCGTTCTTCGAGCGCTTCGGATCGCGCGGTGTCGCCGTGCTGGAGAAGTCGGTCGAGGAGGCGCGGGCGGCCGGCGCGCTGGTGGTGATGGACGCCAAGCGCGGCGACATCGGCTCGACCATGGCCGCGTACGCCGAGTCCTTCCTCCACCCGGACGCCCCGCTGTTCTCGGACGCCCTGACCGTCTCGCCCTACCTCGGCTACGGCTCGCTGCGCCCGGCGATCACGCTGGCCCGGGAGAACGGCGCGGGCCTGTTCGTGCTGGCGCTGACCTCCAACCCGGAGGGCGGCGAGGTCCAGCACGCGGTGCGCGCGGACGGCCGGACCGTCGGCGCGACGATGCTGGCCCACCTGGCCGCCGAGAACGCGGGGGAGGAGCCCCTGGGCTCGTTCGGGGCGGTCGTCGGAGCCACCCTGGGCGACCTGTCCTCGTACGACCTGGACATCAACGGCCCGCTGCTGGCGCCCGGCATCGGTGCCCAGGGGGCCACTCCCGCGGACCTTCCCGGCGTCTTCGGGACCGCGGTACGCAACGTCGTGCCCAACGTCAGCCGGGGTGTTCTGCGTCACGGTCCCGACGTCGGCGCGCTGCGGGCGGCCGCGGACCGGTTCGCGGCCGGGATCCGGGCCGCCGTGGACGCCTCCTGAGCCCTCGCGGGTCTTCGGCCAGGTCCTCCGGGGAGTGGGTCGAGGCCGACTTGAGTCTGGATACATTCTCAAATCCGGGGCAAAATGTTCCAGATGTCCGACCTGGCAAAGGCTGACCAGGACTTTTCCGCTGTTCTCGCTGACTCTGACGCCCTTGGCCGCTAGTCTCCGACGAGAGTCAACGGGCGAGCGTGTTGCTCGTGGCTCCCCAGGTGTGGGGCG
This sequence comes from Streptomyces sp. NPDC003011, assembly GCF_053591515.1. NCBI lineage: Bacteria > Bacillati > Actinomycetota > Actinomycetes > Kitasatosporales > Streptomycetaceae > Streptomyces > Streptomyces sp. NPDC003011. The sequence continues at coordinate 29,845 of NZ_JBSFTY010000097.1, read as the reverse complement.
ACTAGGTTCCTCACCGGTCCGTATCCGACAGTTCGACATCCGAGGTGACGTAGGCGTGGCTCTTCCGCCCCTTACCCCTGAACAGCGCGCAGCCGCGCTCGAAAAGGCCGCCGCGGCTCGCCGGGAGCGGGCCGAGGTAAAGAATCGACTCAAGCACTCCGGCGCCTCCCTGCACGAGGTCATCAAGCAGGGCCAGGAGAACGACGTCATCGGCAAGATGAAGGTCTCCGCCCTGCTTGAGTCCCTCCCGGGCGTGGGCAAGGTCCGCGCCAAGCAGATCATGGAGCGACTCGGTATCTCCGAGAGCCGCCGTGTGCGCGGTCTCGGTTCCAACCAGATCGCCTCTCTTGAGCGTGAGTTCGGCAGCACCGGCTCCTGATCCCGGGAACTCCGGGCAAGGGCGTCCCGGGCACTCCGGGATTGCTGGAATAATCGCTGCATGAGTGAACGTCCGCGGCTGACCGTGCTCTCCGGCCCCTCCGGGGTCGGCAAGAGCACGGTCGTCGCTCATATGCGCAAGAAACACCCCGAGGTCTGGCTGTCGGTGTCGGCGACGACCCGCAGGCCCCGCCCCGGTGAGAAGCACGGCGTCCAGTACTTCTTCGTCACCGACGAGGAGATGGACAAGCTGATCGCCAACGGTGAGCTGCTGGAGTGGGCCGAGTTCGCCGGCAACCGGTACGGCACGCCGCGTGCGGCCGTGCTGGAGCGGCTGGAGGCGGGCGAGCCCGTCCTCCTGGAGATCGACCTCCAGGGCGCCCGGCAGGTCCGTGAGTCCATGACGGACGCCCAGCTGGTGTTCCTGGCTCCGCCCTCCTGGGAGGAGCTGGTGCGCAGACTCACCGGACGGGGCACCGAGCCGCCCGAGGTGATCGAGCGCCGTCTGGACGCGGCGAAGGTCGAACTGGCGGCCGAGCCGGAGTTCGACGAGACCCTCGTCAACACCTCCGTCGAGGATGTGGCGCGTGAGCTGCTAGCCTTGATGGATGTTGTGTGATCGCTGATTCTCCGGGATCCTGACGGATTCGGTGATCACGACCGATCTTTTCCCATCCATCGGAAGGTAGAGCGTGTCCTCTTCCATCTCCGCGCCCGAGGGCATCATCAACCCGCCGATCGACGAGCTCCTCGAGGCCACCGACTCGAAGTACAGCCTCGTGATCTACGCGGCCAAGCGGGCCCGCCAGATCAACGCGTACTACTCGCAGCTCGGCGAGGGCCTCCTCGAGTACGTCGGTCCGCTCGTCGACACCCACGTCCACGAGAAGCCGCTCTCGATCGCCCTGCGCGAGATCAACGCGGGACTGCTGACGTCCGAGGCCATCGAGGGCCCGGCGCAGTAATATTCTCAGTTTGCGGTGAGCTTTTCCACAGGCCCGGCGGCGCGACCGCCGGGCCTGTGGTGTGTGATGGAGCCGTACGGCGGGAGCCGCGGCGTACGTTTCCGAGGTGCGGGGAGAGACGGTGGACAAGCCGAAGGTCGTTCTGGGCGTCAGCGGTGGCATCGCCGCGTACAAGGCCTGTGAGCTGCTGCGCAGACTGGCCGAGTCGGGGCACGACGTCCGGGTGGTGCCGACCGCCTCCGCCCTGCGCTTCGTCGGCGCCGCCACCTGGTCCGCCCTCTCCGGCAACCCGGTCTCGACCGAGGTGTGGGACGACGTCCACGAGGTGCCGCACGTCCGCATCGGCCAGCACGCCGACCTGGTCGTCGTCGCCCCGGCCACCGCGGACACGCTCGCCAGGGCCGCCCACGGCCTCGCCGACGACCTCCTCACCAACACCCTGCTCACCGCCCGCTGTCCGGTCGTCTTCGCACCCGCCATGCACACGGAGATGTGGGAGCACCCGGCCACCCAGGAGAACGTGGCGACACTGCGCCGCCGCGGCGCCGTCGTCATCGAGCCGGCCGTCGGCCGCCTCACCGGCGTCGACACGGGCAAGGGCCGGCTCCCCGACCCCGCCGAGATCTTCGAGATCTGCCGCCGCGTGCTGGCCCGGGGGGTCACCGAGCCGGACCTCAGCGGCCGGCACGTCGTCGTCAGCGCCGGCGGCACCCGCGAGCCCCTCGACCCGGTCCGCTTCCTCGGCAACCGCTCCTCCGGCAAGCAGGGCTACGCCCTCGCCCGTACCGCCGCGGCCCGGGGCGCCCGGGTCACCCTGGTCGCGGCGAACACCGGCCTGCCGGACCCGGCGGGGGTGGACGTCGTCCCGGTCGGCACGGCCGTGCAGCTGCGGGAGGCGGTCCTGAAGGCCGCCGCGGACGCCGACGTGGTCGTGATGGCCGCGGCGGTCGCCGACTTCCGTCCGGAGACCTACGCGGCCGGGAAGATCAAGAAGAAGGACGGTCAGGACCCGGACCCCGTCGTGCTCGTACGGAATCCGGACATCCTCGCGGAGATCTCCGCCGGCCGCGCCCGCCCCGGCCAGGTGGTCGTCGGCTTCGCCGCCGAGACGGACGACGTACTGGCCAACGGTCGCACCAAGCTGCGGCGCAAGGGCTGCGACCTGCTCGTGGTGAACGAGGTGGGGGAGCGCAAGACCTTCGGCTCCGAGGAGAACGAGGCCGTGGTCCTGGGCGCCGACGGCAGCGAGACACCGGTCCCGCACGGGCCGAAGGAGGCCCTGGCCGAAACCGTGTGGGACCTGGTGGCCGAACGGCTGGGCTGAGCGTCCCGTTCTGCTCAAGGCTCGCTCAGGCCTCGCAGATTGGGACGTGGCGCCCCTGGCCAAGGCAGCTCGGGATTGGGCAGAATGCCCGTGCCGCAGGTCACAGCGCTTCCGAGAGGCGAGACAGGGAGTCCGATGGCCGAACGCGACCGATAAACTGTTCTCGGACGACGCCGGGCGCAGCCCCCGTCCCGTCCGCCAATGATCAGCCAGCAGCCGCTGCAACCCCAGGGAGCGTTGTGTCCCGTCGTCTGTTCACCTCGGAGTCTGTGACCGAGGGTCACCCCGACAAGATCGCTGACCAGATCAGCGACACCATTCTCGACGCGCTTCTGCGCGAGGACCCGACGTCCCGGGTCGCCGTCGAGACGCTGATCACGACCGGCCTGGTGCATGTGGCCGGTGAGGTCACCACCAAGACCTACGCACCCATCGCGCAGCTCGTGCGCGACAAGATCCTGGAGATCGGCTACGACTCCTCGAAGAAGGGCTTCGACGGCGCCTCCTGCGGCGTGTCGGTGTCCATCGGGGCCCAGTCCCCGGACATCGCCCAGGGCGTCGACACGGCCTACGAGTCCCGGGTCGAGGGTGCCGCCGCAGGCGAAGAGGGCGACGAGCTGGACCGCCAGGGCGCCGGCGACCAGGGCCTGATGTTCGGCTACGCGTGCGACGAGACGCCGACCCTGATGCCGCTGCCGATCTTCCTGGCGCACCGGCTGTCGAAGCGCCTGTCCGAGGTGCGCAAGAACGGCACGATCCCCTACCTGCGCCCGGACGGCAAGACGCAGGTCACCATCGAGTACGACGGCGACAAGGCCGTCCGTCTCGACACGGTCGTGGTGTCCTCGCAGCACGCCTCCGACATCGACCTGGAGTCGCTGCTGGCGCCCGACATCCGCGAGTTCGTCGTGGAGCCGGAGCTGAAGGCGCTGCTCGACGACGGCATCAAGCTGGAGACCGAGGGCTACCGCCTGCTGGTGAACCCGACCGGCCGCTTCGAGATCGGCGGCCCGATGGGTGACGCGGGTCTGACCGGCCGCAAGATCATCATCGACACGTACGGCGGCATGGCCCGTCACGGCGGCGGCGCGTTCTCCGGCAAGGACCCGTCCAAGGTGGACCGTTCGGCGGCGTACGCGATGCGCTGGGTCGCCAAGAACGTGGTGGCCGCCGGTCTGGCCACGCGCTGCGAGGTGCAGGTGGCGTACGCGATCGGCAAGGCCGAGCCGGTCGGTCTGTTCGTGGAGACCTTCGGTACGGCCAAGGTCGACACCGACCGGATCGAGAAGGCGATCGACGAGGTCTTCGACCTCCGTCCGGCCGCCATCATCCGCGACCTCGACCTGCTCCGCCCGATCTACTCCCAGACCGCGGCGTACGGCCACTTCGGCCGTGAGCTCCCCGACTTCACGTGGGAGCGCACCGACCGCGTGGACGCGCTGCGCAAGGCGGCGGGACTGTAAGGGTCCGCTCACCGCTCACCGCTCGCTGTGAGGCCCGGTTCCCCTCGGGGGGGCCGGGCCTCGGCGGTTGTCAGTGTCGTTTGGTAAGAATGCAAGGGTGAGCAGCGAGAACGGGGCGGTGGACGGCGGGGCCGAGGGGGCGCCGCCCGAGCAGCTTGCGCTCATCCGGGAGACCGTGCGCAAGGCCCAGGTGCCGCGGGCCAAGCCGCGGACGTGGCGGGGGGCCGCGCTCGCCAAGGAGCTGCCGGTCGCCCGGGTGCTGGTCGACAAGGGCGTGCTGCACCTCGACCGCTACTTCGACTACGCGGTGCCCGAGGACCTCGACGCGGACGCGCAGCCCGGGGTGCGGGTGCGGGTGCGGTTCGGGGCCGGACGGCACCGGGTGCGGGAAGGACGGCGGGAAGGCGGGGGGCTGATCGACGGGTTCCTGATCGAGCGGCTCGCCGAGTCCGACTACCCCGGACCGCTGGCCGCGCTGGCGCAGGTCGTCTCGCCGGAGCCGGTGCTCGGCGCGGAGCTGCTGGGGCTGGCCCGAGCCGTCGCCGACCGGTACGCGGGCAGCCTCGCCGATGTGCTGCAGCTCGCCGTGCCGCCGCGCAACGCGCGGGCGGAGCAGCGGCCCTCGCCCGCCCCGCTGCCGCCGCCCGGTGCGCCCGAGGCGGGCTCCTGGGAGCGGTACGGGCACGGGGCCGCGTTCGTGGAGTCACTGGCCGCCGGAGGTGCCCCGCGCGCGGTGTGGAACGCGTTGCCGGGGCCCGAGTGGAGCGACGAGCTGGCCCGGGCCGTCGTGGCGACGCTGGCCTCCGGACGCGGCGCGCTGGTCGTCCTGCCGGACGGGCGGGCCGTCGCGCGCGTCGACACCGCGCTGACCGCGCTGCTGGGCCAGGGGCGGCACGCGGTGCTCACCGCCGACGCCGGACCCGAGAAGCGGTACCGGGAGTGGCTGGCCGTGCGGCGGGGGAGCGTACGGGCCGTCGTGGGGACGCGGGCCGCCATGTTCGCCCCGGTGCACAACCTCGGGCTCGTCGCGATGTGGGAGGACGGCGACGACAGCCACAGCGAACAGCACGCCCCTCAGCCGCATGCGCGGGAGGTGCTCCTGCTGCGGGCGGCGCAGGACAAGTGCGGCTTTCTGCTGGGAAGTTGGAGCTGCACCGTCGAGGCGGCGCAGCTCGTGGAGAGCGGCTGGGCCCGGCCGCTGGTGGCCGCAAGGGAGCAGGTGCGGACCGCCGCGCCGCTGGTCAGGACCGTGGGCGACGGGGACCTCGCGCGGGACGAGGCGGCCCGGGCCGCGCGTCTGCCGAGCCTCGCCTGGCAGGTCGTCAGGGAGGGGCTGCGGCACGGGCCGGTTCTCGTGCAGGTGCCCCGGCGCGGGTATGTGCCGAGGATGGCGTGCGCCAACTGCCGGGCGCCCGCCCGCTGCCGGCACTGTGCCGGGCCCCTGGAGGCGCAGGAGTCCGGGGCCGCGCTGCGGTGCGGCTGGTGCGGGCGTGAGGATGCCGCCTGGCACTGTCCGCAGTGCGGGGGCTTCCGGCTGCGGGCGCAGATCGTGGGGGCCCGGCGGACCGCCGAGGAGCTCGGACGGGCGTTTCCGGCGGTCCCGGTGCGGACCTCCGGGCGTGAGCAGGTGCTGGACACCGTCTCGTCCGCGCCCGCGCTGGTGGTGAGCACCCCGGGGGCCGAACCCGTCGCCGAGGGCGGCTACGCGGCCGCCCTGCTGCTGGACGGCTGGGCCATGCTCGGGCGGCCCGACCTGCGCGCCGGTGAGGACGCGCTGCGCCGGTGGACCGGGGCGGCGGCGCTGGTACGGCCGCAGGGCGCGGGGGGCACCGTCGTGGTCGTCGCCGAGCCCACGTTGCGGCCCGTGCAGGCGCTGGTGCGGTGGGACCCCGTGGGCCACGCGGTGCGGGAGCTCGCCGAGCGGGCGGAGCTGGGTTTTCCGCCGGTGTCCCGGATGGCGGCCGTGTCGGGAGCCGCGGAGGCGGTCGCGGAGTTTCTGCGGGCGCTGGAACTGCCTTCGGAAGCCCAGGTGTTGGGGCCGGTTCCGGTGCCCGTCACGGTCGACGGCCGCCCGCGCAGGGCCGGGGCGCCGCCTGTCGGGGAGCACTGGGAACGGGCGTTGATCCGGGTGCCGCCGGGGAGCGGGGCGGCGTTGGCGTCCGCCCTGAAGGCGGCGCAGGCGGCGCGGATGGCGCGCGGGGGTGCGGAGGCGGCGGTCCGGGTGCGGATCGATCCGCCGGACATCGGGTGAGGGGGATCCGGGGGCGGGGATCGGGTCGGCCGACCCGGCTCAACGCGATCGGGCCTGACCCGGCCTCATCGGGCCGGCTGTACCCGGCCCGTTCCGGCCCGTTCCGCCCGGCCTCTGCCGGCCTTGGCTTGGCTTGGCTGTATCGGCTGTCTCGTCGACGGTGCCGTCCTCGCCGAGGTTCCGGTCGGCGGGGTGCGTGGCTCCGCCGGTGGCGCAGGCCGGGCCGGGACACCTGGCTCGGAACCGATCGGAACCGAGGGGCGGGCCGCCGTGACACACGTCTGCCCTCCCGGATGCGTGCCGGGAGGGCAGGGGGGAGCGGAACGGGTCAGCCGTTGCGGGGGGCCGGGAACGCGGTGGGCCTGGCGTCGTCGCGGAGGGACGGGCTGCCCGCGGTCGGCTGGGTCGGCATGGAGCGGGCGGCGGGGACCGTCGGCACGGTGGAGATGCCGGCGCCCACGTTGACCGTGCGGGAGGCCGAGGGGTCCGCGGCCCGCTCGGTCTCGGCGGCCGCCTGGGTCGCGGCCCGGCGGGCGCCGTAGCGGCGGTGCACCGCCTGCTTGGTGACCCCGAGCGCGGAACCCACCGCGTCCCACGAGAAGCCGAGTGAGCGGTCGAAGTCCACGGCGGCCGTGACCAGGGTCTCGACACTGTCCCGCAGTTCCTGGGCGAGACGGACCGTCGGAGCGGGGGCGCGTCCGTAGACGACGAAGCCCGCGGACGGGCCGGAGCGGCGCGGGCGGTAGACGTTGCCCAACTGGGCGGTCAGCGTGCGCAGTGCGTCCACCTGCCGGCGGACCCGCTCGATGTCCCGCACCAGCAAGTGCAGGCTGGCCCGAGCCTGGGCGTCGTGGGTTGCGTGGTCGGCCATGAACAAGCCTCTCGAACCGGCGTTGAAAAGGAGCGGGCCGCGCGATGTGCGGCCCGTTGAGGTCAACTCTTACTTGACCAACGCGGATTCGCTCCGCTGGTCACGCAGTGGGGGCGCGGGGGCATATGCGTACGCCCCCGAAAGAGTGATCGCGCCTCGGCCGTCGGCCTCCACCCCCAGGGAGTCGGCCGCCGTCGGCGGCTTTCCGTCCGTGGTCATAGACTTGGGCGCTGCCCGCATCAGCACTGCCCGAGAGGCGCGAACCCACCCATGAAGCTCGTCTTCGCCGGTACCCCCGAGGTCGCCGTTCCCGCTCTGGACGCTCTGCTCGCCTCCGGTCGGCACGAGGTGGCCGCTGTCGTCACGCGGCCCGACGCGCCGGCCGGGCGGGGTCGCAGGCTGGTCGCCTCTCCCGTCGCCGAGCGGGCCGAGGAGGCCGGCATCGAGGTGCTGAAGCCCGCCAAGCCGCGCGATCCGGAGTTCCTGGAGCGGCTCAGGGAGATCGCGCCCGACTGCTGTCCCGTCGTCGCCTACGGGGCGCTGCTGCCCCGTGTCGCCCTCGACATCCCCGCGCGCGGCTGGGTCAACCTGCACTTCTCGCTGCTGCCCGCCTGGCGCGGGGCGGCGCCCGTGCAGCACGCCATCATGGCGGGCGACGAGTTGACGGGCGCGTCCACCTTCCTGATCGAGGAAGGGCTCGACTCCGGGCCCGTGTACGGGACGGTGACCGAGACCGTCCGGCCCACCGACACCAGCGGCGACCTGCTGACCCGGCTGGCCTTCGCGGGCGCCGGGCTGCTCGCCGCGACCATGGACGGGATCGCGGACGGCACCCTGAAGGCCGTACCGCAGCCGGCCGAGGGTGTCAGCATGGCCCCGAAGATCACCGTCGAGGACGCCCGGGTGGAGTGGGCGGCGCCCGCGCTGCGCGTCGACCGGGTGGTGCGCGGGTGCACGCCCGCGCCGGGTGCCTGGACCGTCTTCCGGGGCGAGCGGCTCAAGCTCATCCAGGTCCGGCCCGTGCCGGAGCGGACCGGTCTCGCCCCCGGCGCGCTCGCCGTCGGCAAGAACGACGTGCACGTGGGCACCGGGTCGTACGCCGTGGAACTGCTGTGGGTGCAGGCCCAGGGCAAGAAGCCGATGAAGGCCGCCGACTGGGCCCGGGGCGTGCGCATCGCGGACGGCGAGACCCTCGGCGCGTGACGCGGGGGCCCGCGGACTTACGCTTGGTGCGTATCCCCGCCTGAAATCCGGAGCACCTTTTTCGTGAGCGACCAGCCCCGTCGTCCCCGCAAGCCCGCCAAGCCCTACCGCCGGCCCCACAAGGACCCCGTCCGCATCCTCGCCTTCGAGGCGTTGCGGGCTGTGGACGAGCGGGACGCGTACGCCAACCTCGTCCTGCCGCCGCTGCTGCGCAAGGCCCGGGAGAAGGGCGACTTCGACGCGCGGGACGCGGCCCTCGCGACCGAGCTGGTGTACGGGACACTGCGGCGGCAGGGCACGTACGACGCTGTCATCGCCGCCTGCGTCGACCGGCCGCTGCGCGAGGTCGACCCGCCGGTGCTCGATGTGCTCAGCCTCGGCACGCACCAGCTGCTCGGGACCCGGATCCCGACGCACGCCGCCGTCTCCGCCTCGGTCGAGCTGGCCCGGGTGGTGCTCGGCGACGGGCGGGCCAAGTTCGTCAACGCCGTGCTGCGCAAGGTCGCCCAGGACGATCTGGACGGGTGGATCGAGAAGGTCGCGCCGCCCTACGACGACGATCCCGAGGACCACCTCGCCGTCGTGCACAGCCACCCCCGCTGGGTCGTCTCCGCGCTGTGGGACTCCCTGGGCGGCGGCCGGGCCGGGATCGAGGAGCTGCTGGCGGCCGACAACGAGCGGCCCGAGGTGACCCTCGTCGCGCGGCCGGGGCGGTCCACCGCCGACGAACTGCTGCGACAGGACGCAGCGGAGCCGGGGCGCTGGTCGCCGTACGCCGTGCGGCTGGCCGAGGGCGGCGAACCCGGTGCCGTCGACGCCGTACGGGAGGGCCGGGCCGGCGTGCAGGACGAGGGCAGCCAGCTCGTGGCCCTGGCGCTCGCCAACGCGCCGCTGGAGGGGCCGGACGGGAAGTGGCTCGACGGATGTGCCGGGCCCGGCGGCAAGGCCGCGCTGCTCGCCGCCCTCGCCGCCGAGCGCGGGGCCCTGCTGCTCGCCTCCGAGAAGCTGCCGCACCGGGCCGGGCTGGTCGCCAGGGCGCTGGCCGGGAACCCGGGCCCCTACCAGGTCATCGCCGCCGACGGGACCCGGCCGCCGTGGCGGGCCGGTGTCTTCGACCGGGTGCTGGTGGACGTGCCGTGCACCGGCCTCGGGGCCCTGCGACGGCGGCCCGAGGCACGGTGGCGCAGGCGGCCCGAGGATCTGGAGGGGTTCGCGCCGCTCCAGCGCGGGCTGCTGCGGACGGCCCTGGACTCCGTACGGGTCGGCGGGATCGTCGGCTACGCGACCTGCTCGCCGCACCTCGCCGAGACCCGGGCCGTCGTCGACGACGTGCTCAAGCAGTGCGCGGGGGCCGAACTCGTCGACGCCCGCCCGCTGCTGCCGGGCGTGCCGGACCTCGGCGAGGGTCCCGACGTACAGCTGTGGCCGCACCGGCACGGGACCGACGCCATGTATCTCGCGCTCATTCGGCGGACCGGCTGACGCCTGCCCTCACCGTCTCGGGGGCAGGAGGCCCGCCGTCCTCGCGGGCCAGTCGGTGCGGCCACCACACTTTGGGGCCCACGTCCAGGAACAGGGACGTGACCAGCACCGACCGCACGACGAACGTGTCGAGGAGCACGCCCAGGGCGACCGCGAAGCCGAGTTCGGCGAAGGCGACCATCGGGAGGGTGGCCAGGGCGGCGAAGGTGCCCGCGAGCACCAGGCCCGCCGAGGTGATGACCGCGCCGGTCGCGGCCAGGCCCGTCACCGCGCCCTTGCGGGTGCCCTGGTGGGCGGCCTCCTCCCGGATCCGGGTGGTCAGGAAGATGTTGTAGTCGATGCCCAGGGCGACCAGGAAGACGAAGACGAACAGCGGGAAGTCGGTCGACTCGCCCGCGTAGTCGAAGACGTACCGGAACGCGAGCGCGCTGATGCCGAGGGCGGCGGCGAACGACAGGATCACCGTGCCGACCAGCAGCAGCGGGGCGATCAGGGCGCGCAGCAGCCCGCACAGGATCAGCAGCACGACGACCAGCACCAGCGGGATGATCAGGATGTTGTCGTGCGTGGTCGCCTCGTCCATGTCCAGCAGGGCCGCCGTACCGCCGCCCACCCGGGCGTCGGCGTCCGGCACCGCGTGCACGGCGTCCCGGACCCGCTCCACGGTCTGTTTCGCCGCCTCGCTGTCGGCCGGGTCGGTCATGGTGGCCTCGAACAGCACCTTGCCCTCGAAGGACGGCTTCGTCCCCGGCGGCAGGCCGAGCGACTCGGGGACGACGCCCCGGGTGGCGGCGACCGCCTCGCCCACCTGCCGGGCCTGCGCCTGGTCGCTGACGACGACGAGCGGATCGCCGCTGCCCGCCGGGAAGTAGCGCGCGGAGATCTCCTGGCCGACGATCGAGTCCGGTTTCCCGGTGAACGCGTCCGCGTTGCCGATGCCCTCCGCGCGCAGCTGGATCAGGCCGAGCGAGCAGACCGCCAGCACCACCGCCGTGACGCCCCACACCATCCGCGGGCGGCGGGCCATACGGCGGCCCAGGCGGGCCCACAGGCCCCGCTCGCTGGCGTCCTCCGCGCCGAAGTGCGGGATCACCGGCCAGAAGATCCAGCGGCCGCAGATCACCAGCAGGGCCGGGAACAGCGTCATCATCGCGAACAGGGCCACCGCGACGCCGATCGCCGCGACCGGGCCCAGGCCGCTGGTGGAGTTCATCTCGGCGGCCAGCAGGACCAGCATGCTCAGCACGACCGTCGCGCCCGAGGCCAGCACCGCCGGGCCCGCGCGGTGCAGGGCCAGCGCCATCGCCTCGTGCCGGTCCTCGTGGCGGCGCAGCTCCTCGCGGTAGCGGGCGACCAGGAGCAGGGCGTAGTCCGTCCCCGCGCCGAACACGAGCACGGTGAGGATGCCGGCGCTCTGGCCGTTGACCGTCAGGCCCGCGTGCTCCGCCAGGAAGTAGATCAGCGCCTGCGCGGTGAACAGCGCGGCGATCACCGACAGCAGCGGGACCAGGATCAGGGTGGGGCTGCGGTAGGTGATGAGCAGCATCACGATGACCACGGCCATCGCCGAGATCAGCAGGGTGGAGTCGATGCCCTCGAAGGCCTCGGAGAAGTCCGCGGAGGTGCCGCCCGGGCCCGTGACGTGCACGGCGAGTCCCTCGCCGCCCTCGCCGGTGATCTCGCGCATGGAGTCCACCGCGGGGGCGATCTCCTCCCAGCCCTTCTCGTCCATCGTGATCGGCACCAGGATCTGGGCGGCGCGCGGGTCGGCCTGCCGGTCGAAGACCGGACCCCGGGTCTCGTCGCCGCGGACGCCGTGCGCGGTCAGCTGCCTGAGTTCGGCCGCGGCCTCGGTGATCCGGGCCCGGTCCTGGGCGGTCAGGCCGTCCGCGCGGGCGTACACGACGATCGCCGGGATCTGTTCCGGCCTGAAGTCCTCGGAGAGTTGCAGGACTTGGGTCGACTCGGCGGAGCCGGGCAGCCAGGAGGCCGCGTCGTTGTCCTGGGCGTCGGTGAGTTTCTGGGCGAACGGCGCGGTCGCGAACAGCACCACCAGCCACAGCACCAGCACCAGCCACTTGGCACGCCGGCCGCACACCAGGTGCCCGATGCCGCGCTTGTCCGACTGCCCTCGCCTGTTCTCCTGGGTCTCGGTCATGGCCACCCCCGTAGCGCGGTGCGGACGCGATCGGCCGCCCAGCATGGCAGGTACGGCTCCCGTACAACATCCGATGAACGGCTCAGGTCCGGACCGGCGCGAACATTCGTGCCCGGACATGGCAGGCTTGGGTCATGGCCGTGCAGATCAACCCCAGCATCCTGTCCGCCGACTTCGCCCGTCTCGCGGACGAGGCGAAGGCGGTGGAAGGAGCCGACTGGCTCCACGTCGACGTCATGGACAACCATTTCGTCCCGAACCTCACGCTCGGTGTGCCGGTCGTAGAGTCACTGGCCCGTGCGACGGACACTCCGCTGGACTGCCATCTGATGATCGAGGCCCCCGATCGGTGGGCGCCCCAGTACGTAGAGGCGGGGGCCTCGTCCGTCACCTTCCATGTGGAGGCGGCCGCCGCTCCGGTCCGACTGGCCCGGGAGATCCGCGCGAAGGGCGCCCGCGCCTCCATGGCGCTGAAGCCCGCGACGCCCGTCGAGCCGTACGAGGACCTGCTCCCCGAGCTGGACATGCTGCTGATCATGACGGTCGAGCCGGGCTTCGGAGGTCAGGCCTTCCTCGACATCATGCTCCCCAAGATTCGCCGCACCCGCGAGTTGATCAGCAAGCACGGCCTCGAACTGTGGCTCCAGGTCGACGGCGGAGTCTCGGCCGCCACCATCGAGCGCTGCGCGGACGCGGGCGCCGACGTCTTCGTCGCGGGATCGGCGGTCTACGGGGCATCCGACCCGGCCGAGGCGGTACGTGCATTGCGCACGCAGGCCGAGACGACCACCGCCAAGGCGAGCTGGGCGTGCGACCACGGAACCAAGGGAACGTGAACGGCTCTCATCAGGGCTGATCAAGTGCGCCGGATCTGCGAGGATGAACGGCGAATCCAGAATGTGAACAGCAGTGAGGAGATCGCCGTGTCGGGTATGTCGGCGGGCCGGTCAGCCATGCGGATGGGACCCGCTGAGCTGGTGCAGGCGGCGGCCATGGCCCGCCGCTTCTACCTAGAGGGCAAGTCCAAGATCCAGATCGCCGAGGAGTTCGGCGTCAGCCGCTTCAAGGTGGCGCGGGTCCTGGAGACCGCTCTCGAACGGGATCTCGTGCGGATCGAGATCCGCGTGCCGGCCGAACTGGACGCCGAGCGCTCCGACGCGCTCCGTGCCCGGTACGGCCTCAGGCACGCCGTCGTGGTCGAGTCCCCGGCCGAGGCCCAGGATTCGCCCGACCCGGAGAACCTGGGGGAAGTGGCCGCCGACCTGCTCGGCGAACTCCTGAACGAAGGTGATGTGCTGGGCCTGGCCTGGGGCCGGTCCACGATCCACATGGCGGCCGCTCTCGACCGGCTGCCGCCCTGCACGGTCGTGCAGCTGACGGGCGTGTACGACGCCGGGACCGCCGAGCGCGGCTCGGTCGAGGCGGTCCGCCGTGCCGCCCAGGTGTCCGGCGGCGACGCGCACCCCATCTACGCGCCGATGCTGCTGCCGGACGCGGCCACCGCCCAGGCGCTGCGCCACCAGACCGGGATCGCCCGGGCCTTCGAGTACTTCGACAAGGTCACGGTCGCCTGCGTCTCCATCGGATCCTGGGAGCCGGGCATCTCGACGGTGCACGACATGCTCAGCGACGAGGAGCGCTCGCACTACGCCTCGCTCGGTGTCGCCGCCGAGATGTCCGCGCACCTCTTCGACTCCGACGGCCGCCGGGTCGGGCGGGACCTCGGCGAGCGGTGCATCACCGTCAAGACCGACCAGCTCCGCCGGGTCCCCGAGGTCGTCGCCATCGCGGGCGGTCAGCGCAAGGCCGCCGCGATCGACGCGGTGCTGCGGTCGGGGCTCGTCACCAGCCTGGTGACCGACACGTCGGCCGCGGACTACCTGATGACGGCGGGGCCGACACCGAAGCCCGCCCTCAACCGGGCCGATCCGGACGGGAACTGACGAACGTCCACAGGGGGCGGTCGCGGTGGTACGCCCGCCGCGGCCGCCCCCTCGTGGTCCATCGCACCGACGCTCCCCACGACTCCTCCAGGGCGGTACCGACATGACGGAACACGTGGTCACGCTGGACCTCGACGGGGTCACCGACAAGGCGGGCCTGATGGACCGCTGCGCCCGGTCCCTGGAGCTGCCCGACTGGTTCGGCCGCAACTGGGACGCGCTGGCCGACAGCCTCACCGACCACACCGTCTGGCCCGGGGACGCCGTCGAGAAGGGGCTGCTGGTCGTCGTACGGAACTGGCGGCCGTACGCGGGGGCACGCCCGGACGAGTGGGACGTGGCGCAGGAGGTGTTCGCCCAGGCGGCCGGACGCGAGGCGCGGCTGACGGTGGCGCTGGCGCTCGGGTGATCCGTGCCGCGGTGGACCGACCGGGCGGGGCGTTCGCGGGTGGCCGCCCGGTGCGGGGCGTGTGGCGTGGTGCCGGGAGTGGTGCGAAGCGCGGGGCGTGTGGCGCGGTCCTCTCCCGGACGCTTGGAGGATCCTCCCAACACCCCTCCGACCAGCCTGGATGATGTGACCGGGCAGTGCATTCCGGCCGCCATGGGACAATGAAGTACGTGCTCTTCCCCCTGGCTGACCTGTCCGGGGGCCACCTCTGATCGACTGGGATGTGCAGCACGTGCGTTTCCTCAACGACATCAAGCCTCCGTACGACCTGACGTACGACGACGTGTTCATGGTCCCGAGCCGCAGCGCGGTCGGCTCGCGGCAGGGCGTGGACCTCAGCTCCCCGGACGGCACGGGCACCACGATCCCGCTGGTCGTCGCCAACATGACCGCCATCGCGGGGCGCCGGATGGCGGAGACCGTGGCCCGGCGCGGTGGGCTCGTCGTCATCCCGCAGGACATCCCGATCGAGGTCGTCACCGAGGTCGTCACCTGGGTGAAGAGCCGTCACCACGTCCTGGACACGCCGATCATGCTGGCCCCGCACCAGACCGTCGCCGACGCGCTGTCGCTGCTGCCCAAGCGCGCGCACAACGCCGGTGTGGTCGTCGACGGGGAGGGCCGGCCGGTCGGTGTCGTCACCGACTCCGACCTCACCGGTGTCGACCGCTTCACCCAGCTCGAAGTGGTCATGTCCAAGGACCTGCTGCTGCTCGACGCGGACATCGACCCGCGTGAGGCCTTCAACCGGCTGGACCACGCCAACCGCCGCTACGCGCCCGCCGTCGGCAAGGACGGCCGCCTCGCCGGCATCCTCACCCGCAAGGGCGCCCTGCGCGCCACGCTGTACACGCCCGCCACGGACGCGCGGGGACGGCTGCGGATCGCCGCCGCCGTCGGGATCAACGGCGACGCCCCGGCCAAGGCCAAGCAACTGCTGGACGCGGGTGTCGACACACTCGTCATCGACACGGCGCACGGCCACCAGGAGTCGATGATCAGCACGGTCCGGCTGGTGCGCGGCCTCGACCCGCAGGTGCCGATCGTCGCGGGCAACATCGTCGCCGCGGAGGGGGTGCGCGACCTCGTCGAGGCCGGTGCCGACATCGTCAAGGTCGGCGTGGGGCCCGGTGCCATGTGCACCACCCGCATGATGACCGGCGTCGGCCGGCCGCAGTTCTCGGCGGTCCTGGAGTGCGCGGCCGAGGCGAAGAAGTACGGCAAGCACGTGTGGGCCGACGGGGGCGTCCGCCACCCGCGCGATGTCGCCATGGCGCTCGCGGCCGGCGCGTCCAACGTGATGGTCGGATCCTGGTTCGCGGGCACCTACGAGTCCCCGGGCGACCTCCAGCACGACGCGAGCGGGCGCCCCTACAAGGAGTCGTTCGGCATGGCCTCCGCGCGGGCCGTGGCCAACCGCACGTCGGACGAGTCGGCCTACGACCGGGCCCGCAAGGCGCTGTTCGAGGAGGGCATCTCCACCTCCCGGATGTTCCTCGACCCGGCCCGCCCGGGTGTCGAGGACCTGATCGACTCGATCATCGCGGGCGTCCGCTCCTCCTGCACCTACGCCGGCGCCGGCTCCCTGGAGGAGTTCGCCGAGAAGGCCGTCGTCGGCATCCAGAGCGCCGCCGGCTACGCGGAGGGCAAGCCGCTGCACGCCAGCTGGAGCTGACCCGCTCCCGGGGCCCGCACGGTCGCCGGCATCCGGAACAGCGCTGATCAGGGCGCTGCTGCCGGGCCCTGCCAGGATGCCGGGCGACCGGCCGGCCACGGCCTCGCGCAACGGTCGAAAGCCCCCGCGCAACGAACATCCGTCCACCCCCGACGAACGCAACGATCTTGCGGAGACGCGCAAGGTTGCTGCATTACACCGGCAACGCCATCCCCCATAGGGTCATCCCCTGTACATGGCGTGGCGGGGACCCCGCTCGGTGGGTTCCTGCCCTCGCAGGAGTGCCGCCGGTCCCCGTCGCCCCGAAGGCAGCGACAAAGGAGTCAGCGCGTGCTCGACCAAGGCGCACCCCCGCAACAGCACAGCCGGACGGCCCCCTCGTCCCCAGGGCTCGGTGCGCGTCTCATGCGTCGCAAGCCGGTGGAAGACCTGGTCGCGGAGGGCGGCCAGGGCGAGGGAGGCAGCCTGCGCCGCTCCCTCGGGCTCTGGCAGCTGACCATGATCAGCATCGGTGCCACCCTCGGCACCGGCATCTTCGTCGTCCTCGGCGAGGCCGTCCCCAAGGCGGGACCGGCCGTCACCCTGTCCTTCGTGATCGCGGGTCTCACCGCGCTCTTCTCGGCCCTGTCCTACGCCGAACTGGCGGGCACCATCCCGGTCGCTGGGTCGTCGTACTCGTACGCGTACGCAACGATGGGCGAATTGATCGCCTGGGTGTGCGGCTGGTGCCTGGTCCTGGAGTACGGCGTCTCGGTCGCCGCCGTCGCCGTCGGCTGGGGCGAGTACCTGAACGAGCTGCTCGACGGGACGATCGGCGTCACCCTCCCCGACGCGCTGTCCGCCCCGCCCGGCGACGGCGGCGTCTTCAACCTGCCGGCGCTGATCGTCGTCCTCCTGGCGATGGCGTTCCTGCTGGGCGGGGCGCGTGAGTCCGCCCGCGCCAACACCGTCATGGTCGTCGTGAAGATCGCCGCGCTGGTGCTGTTCTGCGCGATCGGCGTCCAGGGCTTCCGCTCCGGCAACTACGAGAACTTCATGCCGCTCGGCATGGCCGGCGTCAGCGCGGCCGGGGCGACGCTCTTCTTCTCGTACATCGGCTTCGACGCCGCCTCCACCGCCGGCGAGGAGGCCACGAACGCCCAGCGCGACCTGCCGCGCGCGATCATGCTGTCCCTCGTCATCGTGACGGCCCTGTACGTCCTGGTCGCCGCCGTCGCCGTCGGCGCGAAGCCCTGGCGCGGGTTCACCGACTCCGAGGCCGCGCTCGCCCAGATCATGCGCGAGGTCACCGGCCAGGCCTTCTGGGGCACCCTGCTGGCGTTCTGCGCGGTCATCGCCATCGCGAGCGTCGTCCTGACCGTGCTCTACGGCCAGACCCGCATCCTCTTCGCGATGTCCCGGGACGGCCTGGTGCCCAAGGTGTTCGCCCGCGTCCACCCGAAGACCGGCGCGCCCCGCGCCAACACCCTGATCGTGTCCCTGTTCTGCGGTGTCCTGGCCGCCGCCGTTCCGCTCGGCCAGCTCGCCGACGCCACCAGCATCGGCACGCTGTTCGCCTTCGCTCTGGTCAACGTGGCCGTGGTCGTGCTGCGCCGGACCCGCCCCGACATGCCCCGTACCTTCCGGGTGCCGCTGTCGCCCGTGCTGCCCGCCCTGGGCTTCGCCTTCTGCCTCTGGATGATGGGCAGCCTGTCCGCCGTCACCTGGGTGGTCTTCGGGATCTGGATGGCCGTCGGGCTCGTGTTCTACTTCGTGTACGGCTATCGCCGCTCCCGACTCGCACCATCCGAGAAGTGATCCACTCACCGTGCTGAACGATCTCGACGAACGCATCGTGCACGCCCTCGCCGAGGACGCCCGCCGCTCCTACGCGGACATCGGCCAGCTGGTCGGCCTGTCCGCCCCCGCCGTGAAACGGCGCGTGGACCGCCTGCGGGCCACCGGGGCCATCACCGGATTCACCGTCCGGGTCGACCCGGCGGCCCTCGGCTGGGAGACCGAGGGCTTCGTCGAGATCTACTGCCGCTCCAACACCTCGCCGGAGACCATCCAGCGGGGTCTGGAGCGCTACCAGGAGGTCGTGGCCGCGTCCACCGTCACCGGCGACGCGGACGCGGTCGTCCAGGTCTTCGCCTCCGACATGCGGCACTTCGAACGGGTCCTGGAACGGATCGCGGGCGAGCCGTTCGTGGAGCGGACCAAGTCCGTGCTGGTGCTGTCCCCGCTGCTGCGCCGCTTCTCCTCGGGCTCACCGGCCTGAGCGGTTCCCCCGCACCGGCCTTTAGCGGTTCGCGCGCGCCCGCTGCGGGGCGCGTCGCGCTCGCCGCCCTGACCTGTCTCACTTCGCCCAGGCCGGTCTGACTCCTGCCTGGCCGGTCTCACTCCGCCCGGCCGCGGATCGCCGACAGCAGGCGACGCATGAGCACCGCGTGCCCCGTGCCGATGACGAGCAGCCGGTAGAGGGCACCGAACGGGCCGGGGAACCTCGCCCGGGTCTCGGCCCGCAGCCGGACGCGGCCCGGGCCGGCCTCGTCCAGCCGCAGGACCAGGGCGTACGTGGCGAAGTGATGGCGGCCCACGAGGACCAGCCGCCGGCCCGGGACCGCGGCGGCCACCCGGAAACCGGGCAGCGCCGATCCCTCCGCCAGGGGCCGGGGCCCGGAGGCCGTCCGGTCGGCACAGCCGACCAGACGCGCGTAGCGGACCGCCCGGCCGCTCCCTAAGGAGTGGTCCAGGACGTCACCGACGGCGAGCCAGACGGCGTCGGCCGCCGCCGCGACGACCGTGGTGTGCTCGTCGACGTGCGGCAGTGTGGCGTGCTCCACGTGTCCTCCCCCAGGTGACCGGCCGGCATGCCCCACCGTAGGCGAGGACGGTCAATTCGCTCGTGCCGGACGCCTGACCGCGACTACCATCGCTGTCATGACCTGGCGACATTGATCCACCAGCCGTGCCTCCCGAGGGCCGCCTCGGACGCCCTACCTCCGGCGTCCGATTCGTCCCTGTGGGAAGGCCTCATGACACTCTCACCCACGCGTGTGCCCGCCACCGGTGTCCGGCGGCTCACGGCCACGCTGTACGGCTACGCGTTCCTCGACGACTTCGTCCTGCTCTACCCGGTGTACGCGCTGCTGTTCGCCGACACCGGTCTGTCGGTCTGGCAGATCTCCTCCCTGTTCGCCCTGTGGTCCCTCACCGGTGTCCTGCTGGAGGTGCCGTCCGGCGCCTGGGCCGACGCCGTCTCCCGCCGGCTGCTGCTGTGGCTCGGCCCGCTGCTCACCGCCGTGGGCTTCGCCCTGTGGGTGCTGGTCCCCTCGTACTGGGCCTTCGCGGTCGGCTTCGTCCTGTGGGGCGTGCGCGGAGCGCTCGGCTCCGGTGCGCTGGAGGCCCTGGTGTACGAGGAGCTGGCCCGGCTCGGCGCGGCCGACCGGTACGCCCGGGTGACGGGCCGGGCCCGGGCGGCCGGGCTGCTGGCCGTGATGGCGGCGATGGGGGCCGCCGGACCCGTGTTCGCGCTCGGCGGCTACCCGGCCGTCGGCGCGGCGAGCGTACTGGCCTGTCTGCTCACCGCGCTCACCGCGACCCGGTTCCCCGAGCACCGGACGCCGGGCACCGGGGGCGAGAGCTGGTCCGCGACCCTGCGGGACGGCCTCGCCGTGGCCCGCGGGGACCGGTCGCTGCGCCGGGCGATGCTGCTCGTCCCGGCCGTCGGCGCCGTGTGGGGCGCGCTCGACGAGTACACACCGCTGCTGGTGCGGGGCACCGGCGTACCGGACGAGGCCGTCCCCTATCTGCTCCTGCTGATCTGGACGGGGGCCACGGCCGGGAGCCTGCTGGCCGGCCGGGCCGAACGGCTCGGCAGCGGCGGGCTCGCCCGGCTGCTGGCGGGCGCCGCGCTCGCCCTGGCCGTGGGCGCGGGGGCGCGGACACCGGCCGCACTCGTCCTGGTCGCCCTCGCTTTCGGCGGCTTCCAGCTGGCGACGGTGCTCGCCGACGTCCGGCTCCAGCACCGCATCGAGGACACCGGCCGGGCCACCCTGACCTCGGTCGCGAGCCTGGGCACGGAGCTGGTCACGGTCGCCGTCTACGCGGCGTACGCGGCGGCGGCCGGCGTCGTCCCGCACGGCACCGTCTTCGCGCTGTTCGCCGTGCCGTACCTGCTGACCGCACTGCTGCTGGCGACCGGCGCGCGGGGAGCCCGCACCCGTCGGTGAGCAGCCGTGCGGGAGCGGGCTCGGGGCGCGCAACGAATCGCCGCCGGCCGCACCGGGCGCGCAACGAACAGCGCACCGGCGCGCAACGGCTGCTCCTTGTCGCCCCGAGCCCGTCCCCCGTACCGTCTAGGTGACCCCCACAAACACCTTGTGGCCCCCACGCACGCCTTTTCCGCCCGGTGAGGAACCCGTATGCGCACCGCCCTGCTCCAGAGCTCCGGCCGCCCCGGCTCGGTCGCCGCGAACCTCAAGGTTCTCGACGAGGCCGCGGGCCGGGCCGCCGCCGCGGGCGCCGGGCTGCTGGCCGCGCCGGAGATGTTCCTCACCGGGTACGCCGTCGGCGACGACATCGGCCGCCTCGCCGAGCCCGCCGACGGCGACTCGGCGGACGCGGTCGCCGAACTCGCCACCCGGCACGGCCTGGCCATCGCCTACGGCTACCCCGAGCGGGCCGGCGAGACGGTCTTCAACTCCGCCCAGCTGATCTCCGCCGAGGGCACCCGCCTGGCCAACTACCGCAAGACCCACCTCTTCGGCTGCTTCGAGCGCGACCACTTCACCCCGGGCGAGCAGCCCGTCGTCCAGGCGGAGCTCGACGGGCTGCGGGTCGGCCTGATGATCTGCTACGACGTGGAGTTCCCGGAGAACGTCCGCGCCCACGCCCTGGCCGGCACCGACCTGCTCCTGGTGCCGACCGCGCAGATGCACCCGTTCCAGTTCGTCGCCGAGTCGGTCGTACCGGTGCGCGCCTTCGAGAACCAGATGTACGTCGCCTACGTCAACCGGGTCGGCCAGGAGGGGGAGTTCGAGTTCGTCGGCCTCTCCACCCTCGCCGGACCCGACGGGGTCGCCCGCACCCGGGCCGGCCGCGGCGACGCGCTGCTGCTCGCGGACGTCGACCCGGCCTTCCTCGCCGCCTCCCGCGAGGCCAACCCGTATCTGCGGGACCGGCGCCCCGGCCTCTACCGGGCCCTGGTCTGAAATCCCCTGACGTTCCCCGACGTTCGCCGACGTTCCCTGACGTTCCCCCGAGCTTTTCCGCAAGGAGTCCGTACCCCATGACGTCCACCGTGCCCAACGCCGTCGAGCACGCAGACGAGCAGCAGCCGCCGATCACCATGTTCGGCCCGGACTTCCCGTACGCCTACGACGACTTCCTCGCCCACCCGGCGGGCCTCGGCCAGATACCGGCGACCGAGCACGGCACCGAGGTCGCGGTCATCGGCGGCGGCCTGTCCGGCATCGTGGCCGCGTACGAGCTGATGAAGATGGGCCTCAAGCCCGTCGTCTACGAGGCCGACCGGATCGGAGGCCGGCTGCGGACCGTCGGTTTCGACGGATGCGACCCGTCCCTCACCGCCGAGATGGGCGCGATGCGCTTCCCGCCGTCCTCCACGGCCCTCCAGCACTACATCGACCTGGTGGGCCTGAAGACGCGCCCCTTCCCCAACCCCCTCGCGGAGGCGACCCCCTCGACCGTCGTCGACCTCAAGGGCGAGTCCCACTACGCCGAGACCATCGGCGACCTGCCCCAGGTGTACCGGGACGTCGCCGCCGCCTGGAACGCCTGCCTCGAAGAGGGCGCGGACTTCTCCGACATGAACCGGGCGATGCGCGAACGCGACGTGCCGCGCATCCGGGAGATCTGGTCCAAGCTCGTCGAGAAGCTCGACAACCAGACCTTCTACGGCTTCCTCTGCGACTCCGAGGCCTTCAAGTCCTTCCGGCACCGGGAGATCTTCGGCCAGGTCGGGTTCGGCACGGGCGGCTGGGACACCGACTTCCCGAACTCCATCCTGGAGATCCTCCGCGTCGTCTACACCGAGGCCGACGACCACCACCGCGGCATCGTCGGCGGCTCCCAGCAACTGCCGCTGCGCCTGTGGGAGCGCGAGCCGGAGAAGATCGTCCACTGGCCCTACGGGACCTCCCTCGCGAGCCTGCACCTGAACGGCGAGCCCCGCCCGGCCGTGACCCGGCTGCACCGGACCGCGGGCGGCCGGATCACGGTGACGGACGCGAACGGTGACATCCGTACGTACCAGGCGGTGATCTTCACCGCCCAGTCCTGGATGCTCCTGTCGAAGATCGCCTGCGACGACTCCCTCTTCCCGATCGACCACTGGACGGCGATCGAGCGCACCCACTACATGGAGTCCTCGAAGCTCTTCGTGCCGGTGGACCGGCCGTTCTGGCTGGACAAGGCCGTCGACGACAGGGGAAACCCGACCGGCCGGGACGTCATGTCGATGACGCTCACCGACCGCATGACGCGCGGGACCTACCTGCTCGACGACGGCCCGGACAAGCCCGCCGTCATCTGCCTCTCCTACACCTGGTGCGACGACAGCCTCAAGTGGCTGCCGCTGTCCGCGAACGAGCGGATGGAGGTCATGCTGAAGTCGCTCGGCGAGATCTACCCGAAGGTCGACATCCGGAAGCACATCATCGGCAACCCGGTCACCGTCTCCTGGGAGAACGAGCCGTACTTCATGGGCGCGTTCAAGGCCAACCTGCCCGGCCACTACCGCTACCAGCGGCGCCTGTTCACCCACTTCATGCAGGACCGGCTGCCCGAGCACCAGCGGGGCGTCTTCCTGGCCGGCGACGACATCTCCTGGACGGCCGGCTGGGCCGAGGGCGCCGTCCAGACCGCCCTGAACGCCGTCTGGGGCGTCATGCACCAGTTCGGCGGAACCACCGACCCGACGAACCCGGGCCCGGGCGACGTGTTCGACGAGATCGCGCCCGTCGAACTCCCCGAGGACTGAAGGGTGTTGCAGATGCCCTCTGCACGGCCTTCTGCAACACCCTTCAGGGCCTGCCCCGGCTCACCGGTCCGGTAGCGGCGTCAGCAGCATCCGCCCCGCCAGGCCCACCGCCGTGTCGAGGCGCTCGGTGAACTCCGTGGCGATGTCGGGCAGGACACGCAGCGCCCACAGGGCCCGGGCCGCCGTCCAGGTGGCGTCCCGGGCCCGCTCCAGGCTCCACGAGCCGAGCAGGTGGGTGAGCGGGTCGGCGATCTGGAGGAGGTCGGGGCCCGGCATCAGATCCTCCCGGATGCGCTCCTCCAGCGAGACGAGGAGATCGCCCACGTGGTCGAACTCGTCCTCCAGGTCGACGGGTTCGCAGCCGAGCGTACGACAGGTGTCCACGACGGCGAGCGCGAGGTCGTGGCCGATGTGCGCGTTGATGCCCGCCAGCGCGAACTGCAAGGGACGTACGCCGGGATGGCGGCGCATCTGGAACAGGGGCCGCCAGCAGGCCGGCGGCCGCCGCTCGTCGGCCACCGCCTCGACGGCGTCCAGATAGCGCTCCGCGAACCGCACGTCCAGCGTGATCGCGGCCTGCGCGTCCCCGCACAGCCCGCTGTCGATCCGCCGGTCGACCGCCTCGGTGACCGCGAGGTAGACGCGGTTGAAGACCGCGACGCCGTCCGCCGTCGGCAGCACCGCGTCGAGCGCGCGCATTCGGGAGACGACCGCGTCCACAGGGGTGGTGAAGTGAGGGGTGGTGAATTGTTCGCATTGCACCATGGGGGCAGAGTCGCAGCTTTAGGGTGACCCGGGTACCGGCGGGCCCGACGCTTCCCCAGAACGGGGGAACGCGTGTCCGCCGTGGGGGAGGGGGAGCAGCTCCGTGTCAGGCTTGCGTGCTCAGCGACTGGCCACGCGTCGGGCCGAGCGCCGGCGGACCGCGCGGCGCGGCGCCGTGGTCGCGGCGGCCTCTGTCGTCGTCGCGGTCGCCATCGCGGCCGGGATGGTGTCCGCGCTCGACGACCGGCGCGGCTCCGACAAGGCGCGGCCCGTGGTCACCGCCTCGCCCTCCCTGACGCCCTCGCCCGCCGGACCGACGCCGTCCGCCTCGCGGCGGGCCGGCGCCTTGGCCTCGCCCTCCCCGACGCCGAAGAAGAAGACCGGTCCCACGCCGGCGTCCACCAGGACGGAGAAGGCCGAGAAGCAGGACCGGGAGCTGACCGCCGCCGTGTCCACCCGCCTCTACCGTCATCCCGAGTCCCAGGTGCTCGACTGGGTGCGCGCCCACACCGGCGACCCGCGGCAGGCGCTCATAAAGTCCCGTATCGCCGACCGGCCGGCGGCGGTGTGGTTCGCCGACTTCACGCCGTCGACCATCACCTCCCGGGTCCGCGCGGTCACCTCGGGCGGCGCCGCGCAGGGCCGGGTCCCGGTGGTCGTGGCGTACGCGATCCCGGGCCGTGACTGCGGTGGCGCCTCGCAGGGCGGAGCACCCGGCCTCGACGCCTACGACGACTGGATCGACGCCTTCGCCGCCGGGCTGGGCTCCGGTGAGGTCGTCGTCGTCCTGGAGCCCGACTCGGTCGCCCAGGCCGCGTGCCTCTCCGCGGGCGAACGGTCCCGCCGCTTCGCCTCGCTGGCCCGCGCGGGCCGCGTCCTCAAGGCCGCCAACCCCGACGCGCGGGTCTACTACGACGCCGGCCACTCCGGCTGGAACGCCCCCGCGAGACAGGCGGGCTGGCTGAGGCAGGCGGGTGCCGCCTCGGCCGCCTCCTCCGACGGCGTCTTCAGCAACGTCTCCAACTTCCACCGCACGGCCGACGAGATCGCCTACGACCGTCAGGTCCTCGACGCTCTGGGCGGCCCGGCGAGCCTGGGCGCCGTCATCGACACCAGCCGCAACGGCAACGGGGCCCCGGCCGGCGGCCAGTGGTGCGACCCCTCGGGCCGCAGCATCGGCCGGGCGCCCACGCTGGACACCGGCGAGGCCCGCATCGACGCCTACCTGTGGGTGAAGCTGCCGGGGGAGTCGGACGGCTGCAAGGGCTCGCCCGGCACGTTCTCGCCGTCGTACGCCTACGAGTTGGCGCGCTGAGCCGTCTCGTCGTACGACGAGGTCCCCTCGTCGAGCAGCGGCTGCTGCGTCTTGAGGTGGGCCGGGGCGAACGCCCGCAGCGCGTGGTAGCCGGTGATCACGACCAGCGTGCCCAGCGCGATGCCGCTCAGCGAGAAGGTGTCGGTGAACGTGATCGTTACGTTGCCGACGCCGATGATGATGCCCGCCGCGGCCGGCACCAGGTTGAGCGGATTGCGCAGGTCCACCCCGGCGTTGAGCCAGATCTGGGCGCCGAGCAGGCCGATCATGCCGTACAGGATGACCGTGATTCCGCCGAGGACACCGCCCGGGACCGCGGCCACCACCGCGCCGAACTTGGGGCACAGGCCGAAGAGCAGGGCGAAGCCGGCGGCGGCCCAGTACGCGGCCGTCGAGTAGACGCGGGTCGCGGCCATCACGCCGATGTTCTCGGAGTACGTGGTGGTGGGCGGGCCGCCGACCGCGGTGGACAGCATGGAGCCGATGCCGTCGGCGGAGATCGCCGTGCCGAGCTTGTCGTCCAGCGGATCGCCGGTCATCTCGCCGACCGCCTTGACATGTCCGGCGTTCTCGGC
Source organism: Streptomyces sp. NPDC003011 (assembly GCF_053591515.1). Lineage (NCBI taxonomy): Bacteria > Bacillati > Actinomycetota > Actinomycetes > Kitasatosporales > Streptomycetaceae > Streptomyces > Streptomyces sp. NPDC003011. The sequence goes on along the minus strand of NZ_JBSFTY010000097.1, from coordinate 4,044 downwards.
GACCAGCGCGATGACGACCGGCAGCGCGACGAGGATCGCCGACCACTCGAAGGAGGGTCCGTGGAAGGACGGCAGCCCGATCCAGTCGGCCCGGCCCACGGCGGACAGGTCGAGCCGCCAGTGGTCGGTGAGCTTGCCGCTCGCGTCCACCGAGTGGATCCGGCCGAAGATCCGGTCGAGGGCCCAGGAGAGGCCGTAGCCGAGGACCAGACCCAGGAAGATCGCGATCCGGGACCAGAATCCGCGCAGGCAGACCACGGCCAGACCGGTGAACAGCATGACCAGCAGGGCGGTCCACTGGTCCTGCGGCCAGTAGGTGGAGGCGGTGACGGGCGCGAGGTTGAAGCCGATCAGCATCACCACCGCACCCGTGACGACCGGCGGCATCGCCGCGTGGATGATCCGGGCCCCGAACCGCTGCACGGCGACCCCGGCCAGGAACAGCGCGACGCCGACCACGAAGACCGCGCCGGTCACCGTGGCGCTCGTCCCGCCCTGCGCCCGGATGACGGCGGCCACGCCGACGAAGGAGAGTGAGCAGCCGAGGTAGCTGGGCACCCGGCCGCGGGTGGCGAGCAGGAAGATCACGGTCGCGACGCCCGACAGCATGATCGCGAGGTTGGGGTCCAGGCCCATCAGGACGGGTGCGACGAAGGACGCACCGAACATGGCCACCACGTGCTGGGCGCCGAGCCCGACCGTGCGGGGCCAGGAGAGCCGTTCGTCGGGGCGGACCACCGCTCCGGGCGCCGGCGTGCGTCCGTCGCCGTGCAGTTTCCAGCGGACGCCAAGATCCATGGTGCGGTTTCGCTTTCGTCGTGCGGGTGTGCGGGTGGTGCGGGGCGCGGATGCCCGGACCATTCTCACGTAAAGAGGAAGGTGAGCGACCGCTTAGGATAGGCGTTGGTTGCCCCATACACCCAGGAGTCCCGCCCGTGACCGCCGAAGCCCCGACCGCTCCCGTCCTCTCCTACGGCCGGCTGATGCCCGTCACCGTCCACTTCGACGACCTCGACGCGCTCGGCATGCTGCACAACGCCCGCTACCCGCTCCTGGTGGAACGGGCCTGGACCGACCTCTGGCAGGAGCACGGGGTCCGCTTCGACGGCGACTGGGCGAGCGCGGGCGACGCCTGCAACGTGGTCAAGGAGCTGCTGATCGGCTACGAGATTCCGGTCACCCGGGCCGGCGCCTACGCCGTCCACCTGTGGCTGGAGCGCCTCGGCAGGACCGGGCTCACCTACGGCTTCCGGTTCTGCTCGGCGGACGGCGCCACGACGTACGCGCACGGCACCCGGGTACTGGTCCGGCTCGACGCGCGGACCATGCGCCCCGCGCCCTGGAGCGAGGAGTTCAGGGCCGCGGGCCGGGCGCTGCTGAAGTCTCGGGACTGACCTTCGGCCGGTCGCGGTCGGCCGTGCGCAGCACGCCCGCGAACACCACGAGCCCGCACGCCAGCACCGTCACCAGACCGAACGAGACCATCAGGCTGGACACCTCGGCCAGGCCCCCGATGGCGCTCGGCGCCACCAGGCCCGAGGTGTACGTGATGGTCGCGACGCCCGCGATGGCCAGACTGGGGTTCGGTCCGCTGCGGCCCGCCGCAGCGAAGCACAGCGGTACGACGATGGCGATGCCCAGACCCATCAGCGCGAACCCGGCCATGGCGGCGGCCGGATGGTCCGCGACCACGATCAGCAGCCCGCCCAGGACGGCCAGCACCCCGCCCACCCGGACCGTGCGCACCGAGCCGAACCGGTCCACCACCTTGTCGCCGGCGATCCGGGCGATCGCCATGGTGAGCGTGAAGCCGGTGGTGCAGGCCGCCGCCAGCCCCGCCGAGCTGCCCAGCCTCTCCCGCAGGTAGACCGCCGACCAGTCGAGGCTCGCGCCCTCCGCGAACACCGCGCAGAACCCGACCGCGCCGATGAGCAGCGCCGACTTCGGCGGCAGCGCGAACCGGGGCGGAGGCTCCTCGTCCTCGGCGGGCTGCAGGTCCAGCACCCACCGGCACGCGGCCAGGCCCAGCACGGTCAGGACGGCGGCGGCCAGCGCGTGGTGCAGCCGGGCGTCCGATCCCAGGTGCGCGGCGAGCGTGCCCGCCGCTGAGCCGACCAGGGCGCCCGCACTCCACATGCCGTGCAGGCCGGACATGATCGACCGGCCCAGCCGGTTCTCGACCTCCACGCCGAGCGCGTTCATCGCCACGTCCGCCATGCCCGCCGTGGCGCCGTAGACGAACAGGGCCAGGCACAGCGTCAGCAGGTTCGGGGCGAGGGCGGGCAGGATCAGCGACAGCGTCCACAGGGCGATCAGGCCGCGCAGGGCGTTGCGGGCGCCGAAGCGGTGGGTGATGCTGCCCGCGAGCGGCATCGCGACGGAGGCGCCGAGCGCGGGGAAGGCCAGGGCCAGACCCAGCTGTCCCGCGCTGACCGAGGCGTGGTCCTGGATCCACGGCACGCGGGTGGCGAACGAGCCGGTGACGGCGCCGTGCACGGCGAACACGGCGGCCACGGCGTACCGGGCCCGCCGCACCGCACGTCGGTCGTAGAGCACTTCACTCATTCTCCGGCCTCTCCCCGTTCTCCGGTTCTCCCTGCGCGAGGCCGTAAACTATCAGGGAGCCTGCCTGATAGATAGCGGGTTACCGGCGGCCCGCGAGCGCCCCGCCGATCTGGAAGGATCCCGGCATGCCCGCATCCCCGAGCACCGCCCGGGCCATCAACGACCGGCACGCCCTGCGCCTGCTCCAGCGACAAGGCCCGCTGACCGCGGGGCAGTTGAAGCAGCTGACCGGCCTGTCCCGGCCCACCGTCGCCGACCTCGTCGAACGCCTCACCGCCTCCGGCCTGATCGCGGTGGTGGGGGAGTCCGGCGCACAGCGGCGCGGGCCGAACGCGAAGCTGTACGGGCTCGTCGCCGACCGCGCCCATCTGGCGGCCTTGGACGTCCGTACCGAGGGCGTCGCCGTGGTCGTGTCCGACCTGCTCGGGCAGGTGCTCGCCGAGGCGTCCGTGCCGATCGGCGACGACACGGGCACCGGCGGTGCGGTGGAACAGGCGGTCACGCTGGTCGAGCGCGTGGCGAAGGAGGCCGGAGCCGAACGGCTGCACACCGTCGGCATCGGCGCGCCCGGCCTGATCGACCCGGCGAGCGGCGAACTCCGCGACTCCTCGGGTCTGCCCACGTGGCACCGGCGCCTGGTGGCCGCCCTGCAGGAGCGGCTCCCGGACGCCCGGTTCAGCGTGGAGAACGAGACCAACCTCGCGGCGCTGGCGGAACAGCGCGACGGCGCGGCCCGGGACCGGGACACCTTCGTCCTGCTCTGGCTCGGCGTGGGCATCGGCGCGGCGGTGGTCCTCGACGGGGCGCTGCGCCGGGGTGCCTCCGGCGGCGCGGGTGAGATCGGTTTCCTGCCGGTGCCGGGGACGGCGGGGCTGCCGTCGGCGACCGACTGCGGCGGCGGTTTCCACTCGCTGGCGGGCGCGGGCGCGGTGGCGGGCCTCGCGGCGGAGTTCGGCGTGACGGCCACGGCCGCCGCGTCCGAGCCGCACGCGGCGGCGCTCGTGCGGGCGGCGGTGGAACGGGCTGCGGGAGTGGTCGACGGGCCGGCGCTGGGCCGGGTGACGGCCGGGGACGCGGTGGCGCCGTCCCCCGATCCGTCACTCGCGGCCGACCGTTTCCTCGACTCCCTCGCCGACCGGGTCGCCCTCGGCGCGGCCGCTGTGATCTCCGTCCTGGACCCCGGCTGCGTGGTGCTGGCCGGCGAGATCGGCCGCGCGGGCGGCGAGGTCCTGGCCCGGCGCGTCCAGGACCGGCTCGCTCGGCTGTCGCCCCTGCCCACGGAGGTGCGGCCCAGTGTCCTGGGCGGGGGAGCGGTGTTGCGCGGGGCGCTGCTCACGGCGCGGGACCAGGCGCAGGACGACCTGTTCGCCCCTCGGAGGACGGGCTAGGTGTGTTGACCCGTGAGGTTGGGGACGCGGCTGGCGGGTGGTTGGCCGTTCAGCGCGGTGTGTCCGCGGTGGTGATTGTAGGTGTGCAGCC
>NZ_JBSFTY010000096.1:0-32630 GCF_053591515.1 Streptomyces sp. NPDC003011 | reverse complement strand
CCCACGATCACCAACGATGGTGTCTCCATCGCCAAGGAGATCGAACTCGAGGACCCGTACGAGAAGATCGGCGCCGAGCCGTGCGCGGTGCCGCGCTGCCGCCGACCGTCAGGCGAATGGCGCCCGGCAAAGGCAAAGGCGTCCGGGGCGGCATCGCCCTGGACATCGAGGGCTCATTTCTGACTTTCAGTAATGTTGCGCAACCCCTTGACGCGCCGCCTCGGAGTCAATAGATATGTCTGCGCTGTCATGACTGCGTAGACACACAGGACTGACTCGCGCTCGGACTGCCGACCCTGAGGAGACGCCCATGGCACGACTGGCTGGCCGCAGCACACGTGCCGCACCACGCAGCGTGGATGTGGCGTGTCTGGCGGGCGTCTCGCAGAAGACGGTGTCACGGGTCATGAACGGTGAGCAGTACGTCTTTGACGACGTACGCCGACGGGTCCTCCACGCCGCCGAAGAACTCGGCTACCGGCTGAACCATGCGGCCCGGGCGCTGGCCTCAGGCCGGACCCGGTCCATCGGCGTCGTGACGCTCGGAACGGCTCTGTACGGACCGACCACACTGCTGATGGGCATCGAGCGCGCCGTCCGGGACACCGGTTACGCGCTCCGCGTGGTCAACACGATCGAAGGTGACGCCCCGGACGTCGCCAGTGCCGTCGACTCGCTCCTCGACCAGGGCGTGGACGGCATCGTCATTTCCGAGCCGATCGACGAGGCGAGCGACTCAGGCTCTCTCCGTCCGCGTCGACGTGCCGGTCCTGGTCCTCGGCGCGCCGCCGTTCGCCGCCTCCCGGGTGGTGACCGCGGGGCTCGTCTCCCACCGACTGGCACGGGCGGTCACCGAGCATCTGCTCGAACTGGGCCACACGACCGTGCACCACCTCGCCGGGCCTCTTCGGCGGTACGCCGCCAGGGACCGTCTCGAGGGATGGCGAGCGACGCTGGCCGAGCACGGCAGACACGAACCACCCGTCATCGCGGGTGACTGGTGGGCCGCCTCCGGCTGTGCGGCCTACCGCCGACTGGCCGCCGACGACAGCGTGACCGCCGTCTTCGCCGCCAACGACGACATGGCCATCGGACTGATGCGCGCGCTGCCGGAAGCGGGCCGACGGGTGCCGGAGGACATCAGTGTCGTCGGTCTCGACGACATTCCGGTCGCCGCCTACGTGTCTCCTCCCCTGACCACGGTGCGACAGCCCTTCGACGCCATGGCGCAGGACGGCCTCAAGCGTCTCATGCACACCATCGAGAACCCGGATGCGGACCCGATTCCGCTGAGCGACCCGCCGGTTGAACTCGTCGTCCGCGCATCGACTGCGCCCCCGTCGCACCGGACGACCCCGGATCACCGGCGAACCTCCGCCTGACTCCTCATGCCCCATATCCCGATCACGATGAGAGGCCCGCCCACCCACAGCTCCTCGCCCCGCATTCTCTCTTCTGACGCCCGCTCCTGAGCACACGAGCGACCCACCCGCGGGCTTCGCACCCCGTGCTCATCAGTGCCACGGCCTGGGCACCTCCCCTGGAGCCGATCACCGACACGCCCCTTCGCCTCTGCTCACGCCGTCACAGGCGCGAGCTCCTCTCAGCCAGCGAACATGACGTACCCGGCCCGACGCCGCGGCGGTACCCGCTCGCCGTCGGCCTTGCCCGGCCCCATGCCCAAGCACCACAGCCGGCATGTCACACAGCAACCGTCGCCCGGGTCGCCGATCCCTTACGCCCTTCTGCGGAGTTCACCATGTGCAGATTCTTCACCTGCTCCTCCGCCGCCTCCCTCAGCAGCCGTGGCTTCCTCGCCACGACCGGAGCCATGTCGAGCGGTGTCGCGCTCACCGCCTGCGGCGGCAGTGGCTCCGGCGGTTCGACCGCCTCCGTCAAGCCGGTCAGCCAGGCCGACATCGACAAGGCGATGAAGACGCCGACCGATGGGGATCACCGCCCAGTCCGCCACCAGGCAGCGCCTCGGCTGGGGTGGCCGCCAGGAGGCCGCCTTCACCCACCCCGCCTTCCGCTTCCACGCAGAGCGGGTGATCCGCAAGATCGTCGAACGGTACGCCGGCCACCCGGCCGTCATCGGCTGGCAGGTGGACAACGAACCGGGCCTGCACCTCTTCCACAACCACGGCGTCTTCCAGCGGTTCGTGAACCACTGCGGGAGAAGTACCTCGACGTCGAGACCCTCAACCGCGGGTGGGGTCCGGTGTATTGGTCGCACCGGCTGTCGACCTGGACCGACCCGTGGACCCGGACGGCAATGTCCAGCCTCAATGCGACGTCCCGTGGGGGAGTTCCAAGCCCGCCAGGTCACGGACTTCATCGGCTGGCAGGCCGACATCGTCCGCGAGTACGCCCGGGTACCGCGCCCTCACCCGGGCGCTGGCCGAGTGGCTGACACCAGCCGCGCGCAGCAGGTGGTGCGACTCCCCCGCCGCGTCTGCCACCGCCACCACCGGCACCTCCCCCGACGGGCACCGTGTCACACCGTCCACAACCGGAGCCAGGAGCCGACGAGAGCCCGCCCCGGTGGACTTCACCGACGCTCTCACGGGCGCCTCCGCCCCCACGGGCTCAGCGCTGAAGCTCGGCCCTTGGCACGTACGTGTCGTCGTCTCCGCCGACGCTGAAGGGATACCGGCAGCCGAAGTGGGCGACCAACCCCGATCCATCCACGAAGGAGTGGCTATGCAGAGAAGAAGACTGGCCAAGGTACTGGGAACCTTCGCCGCAGCATCCGCCGTGCTGGCGATCCCCATGGTCAGCGCCCAGGCGTACGACCCGACGGGCGGGATCCTGTACCAACTCGGAAGTGAGCCGTGCCTGAAGGGGCGGGGCAACTGCGCGATCTACCCCAAGTCGGCGCAGCTGCCGAGCGGACGTCTGGTCGCGTCCTTCGAAAAGTCTACTGTCGTGACCGCGACGGGAAGCGCCGACAAGCAGACCCTCCCGGTCTACAAGAGCGACGACCACGGCACGACCTGGCAGCCGCTGTCGGAGGTCAAGGCTCCCGCGTACCTCTCCAGCGACGCCAAGTACGCGAAGTACACGAGCAACTGGACCAACCCGTACTTCTACACGCTGCCGCAGGACGTCGGGAACCTGAAACAGGGCACGCTGCTCCTCGCCAGTGTCGTGTCGGGCGACGACTACTACTACAAGGAGCACAAGGCGGCCGACCCCAACTGGACGCCGACCAGCGACGGAGACCGCAAGGATCTGGCGATCGCCCTGTACTCCAGCACCGACGAAGGTGCGACATGGCAGGTCGTCAACGTCATCGCGACCGGCGGCTGGCAGGGCGGCAGCGCGGGCGCCATCGGAAGGAACATCGCCGCAGCGAACACGAACAAGCAGGTGGACCCCCTCTGGGAGCCGTATCTGATGGTCTACAAGGGCCAGCTCGTTTGCTACTACTCCGACGAGAACGACTACATCGGATACAACGCGACCACCGGCGTCCCCACCCTGGACCCCGCCAACGACACGGCCACCGATTCGATGGGACAGGTCCTGGTCCACAAGACCTGGGACGGCCGCAGCACGACGTGGAGCGCCCCCGTCGTCGACGTCGCGGGCCTGACCCAGGACATGGGAGGCGGCAAGACGGAGATCGGCCGCGGCAGGCCGGGCATGACGAACGTCGTCCGCACGACGGACGGCAAGTGGATGATGACGTACGAGTACTTCGGCGGCGGAACGAACCTCAGGTACAAGCTCGCCGACGACCCCTTGAAGTTCTACCTCGACTCCACCTCGGGCACGGGCGTCACCAGCCTGCCGCTCGACACCGGTTCCCGTGCACTCGCCACGGGCGGCAACGCGGTCCTCATCAGGCTTCCCGGTGGACGTCTGGTCTACAACGCCGGCAGCAGCGCCAACGTCTGGGTCAACGAGAGCGGACGCAGCGACGGTACCTGGAAGGAGTACCAGACGACCTCGCCGGCCGGCTACAGCCGCAACCTGCAGTACGTCGAGGGCACCGGCCGCATCGCGATACTCAACAACCAGGGCACCTCCACGATCGCCTACGCCGAGGTCGACCTCGGCCACTCCGACGGTCCCTACTACCAGCTCGTGAACCGCAAGACGGACCAGGTGATCGGCACCGGGGACAACACCAACGACGCCAACATCGGCAACGAAGACGTCCCCGATGTCCGCCTGGAGGACCCCGGCTCCGCGGCAAACGCGGACACCCAGTACTGGCACGTGGTGACCGAGCCCAACGGCGGAAAGACTCTGCTGAACAAGTCGGGCGGCCGCGCGGCGGCCATCTGGACCGGGAACGCGACGGCCGGCCAGAAGATCGGCCAGTGGGTCGACAACAGCAAGACGGGCAGCTGGAACCTCGTCAAGACGAGCGACGGTTTCTACAAGCTGCAGTCGGTTAAGAACACGAGCCTGTACCTGACCGGTTCGACCGCTGGAGGACAGCTCACCTTGGCGAACGCGGTCACCGACGGTTCGCAGGACTGGGAGCTCGTTCAGTAGGCAGACCAGCGCCATGTTGCGGGGCCTGGCACCTATGCCAGGCCCCGCCCCTTCATCGGATCGAACACCGTCCGATGTCGCGCTGACGGACCCGGAATCTGGGCTGCCGCTCATCGGCACTGACCTGGATTGCGCCTGCGGTCGGCCGCCCGAGTCCTCCTGGGACTGCCGGTTCTACGCCCGGCAGCGGCACCGGAACAGTCGGGCGCGCTCCCGGCGAGCTTCTCGCGGACGACTGCCGCGAATCTTCTCCTCCTTGGGGCACTGTCTGCGCAGGGCATGACCACCGCGCCGGTCCCGCCGCTGATGGGGAGGCGGCGAGACCTCCGCGCCGATGTGTGGTTGTCGTAGACCAGCGTCAGCTTGCCGCCTTCGTCGCGCCCGAGGCAGTCGTAGGGAAGCCGGCAGATCTCCGCGGGTCAGCGGCCGGTGTCGATGATCAGCTCGACGGCTGTGCGGATCTCCGGGGCTCCCTTGGCGTCGAGCCCGTCGAGGTGCTGGCAGAGCTGCGTCATCACCTCGGCCGGAAGGTCCTTGCCGGCCTCGTTGTCGTCGGGGTCGTCGGGGTCGTCGTTGTCGTCGGGGTCGTCGGGGTCGTCGGGGTCGTCGGGGTCGTCGGGGTCGTCGGGGTCGTCGGGGTCGTCGGGGACATCCTCGGCCCCGCAGGGCGAAGGTCTCGCAGAGCCCGTGCAGGGGCTGATCTCGCTTGGTCAAGCCCAAGGTCCGCATCCGGCTCAGCAGCCGCCGGGCGGATCGGACCACGCGGACGTGCGCGTATGCGCTGATCTCGCCTTGCTCGTTCGGGAACCGCGGGCGGTTCAGGGAAACCGTCAGGTCACCGCGTGCCGGAAGGAGTCCCTGCCGCACACTGGCCGATCGCCTGAAGCGCCGGGATCTCCGGAGACAGAGGACGTGCGCGACTGGCAGTCCTCGCTGTGGGGCGACCGGGCCGGCTCCGGAAAGCGAGGGCGGCTTGCTCGGCGGTCAGCGCAGCGTGGCCACCGACTGGCGGATCACCAGCTGGGTGCTCAGGACCACATGGTCGTCGGCGGGGCGCTCCTGGCGTTCCAGGGCCAGCCGCACCGCGGTGCGGCCCAGGTCCTCATAGGGCACCCGCACCGTGGTGAGCGCGGGCGTGAGGTCGGCGGCGAAGTGGACGTCGTCGAAGCCCACAAGCGAGACGTCCCCGGGGACGTCGAGTCCGGCTTCGCGCAGGGCGGCGAGTGCCCCGACGGCCACCATGTCGGTGCCCGCGAGGATCGCCGTGAAGTCCAGGCCGGAGGCCAGCGCCTCGCGCGTGCGCTGATAGCCCGAGACACGGGTGTACGGACCGGGAACGTCGAGTTCCTCCGCGTGCGGCACCCCGTGGGCGCGCAGGGCGTGCAGGTAGCCGTCCCTGCGCTGCTGCCCCGTACTCAGCTCGGGGATGCTGCCCAGGAAGAGGATGCGTCGGTGCCCGGCACTGAGCAGCTGATCGGCGGCCTGGAAGGCGCCCCCACGGTTGTCGTACTCGACCACCGTGACCGGCAGGTCGCCGGGCAGCGCCGAACGACCCACCAGCACCAGCCGAGAGCCCGCCGCGTCCAGCGCCCTGGCGTACTCGGCCATGCGCTGGTGGTACCCGTCGTCCAGCACCGCTCCGCCGACAAGGAGCACTGCGGCCGCGTGCTGCTCGCGCATCAGCTGGACCAGGTCGTCCTCGCGCTTGCGGTCGCCGTGGGTCGCGCAGACCAGACTCAGCCGGCCCCGGGAGGCCGCCTCCTGCTCCACTCCGGCGGCGACCTGGGCGAGGGAGGGGCCGGTGATGTCCTTGATTACCAGGGCGATGGGGCCGGCAACCTGTCCTGACAGCGCCTTGGCGTGGACGTTCACCACATAGTGCAACGACTCCACCGCCGCCGTGACCCGGGCCCGAGTGGCGGCGGAGACCGGATAGTTGCCGGCGAGCGTGCGGGAAACGGTTGCTACGGACACCCCGGCCTTCGCGGCGACATCACGAATGGTGCTCGGCCCTTCTCCACCTTCGGCGCTCTTCCGTCCACGCTTGGGGCGACTGTGTTCATCGCTGCGGAGTCCGTTTCCCTTGACCGTCACAGCTCGAAGTTACTGCATTGGACACCTCCTGCTGAGGGTGCGGAACGAAAATTTCGGCAGCCGATTCGGAAATCGTTTTCCTACAGCAACCCCATGAGAGCGTTCGGGTGGCTCAGGCGCTGGTGGCCAGCTCGGCCCGGTGGACCCCGTACGCGGGCGGGGACCCGGCGGCGGATCGCTCCAGCTCCTCCACGACGGTGCCGCCGAGCCGCGCCAGCTCGTTGCCCAGCGAGCCGGCGATGTGCGGAGTGAGGAAGACGTTCGGCAGCCGGTAGAGGGGGGAGTCCGCGGGCAGCGGCTCCGGTTCGGTGACGTCCAGCACCGCGCCGATCCGGCCGCTGACCAGTTCCTCGGTGAGTGCCCGGGGGTCGACGAGGGCGCCACGCGAGGTGTTGATCAGTACGCTGCCGTCCGGGATCAGCGCCAGCCGTTCGCGGTTGAGCATCCGGTAGGTCTCCGGGATGTCGGGGGCGTGCACGCTCACGATGTCGCTGGTGCGCAGCAGCTCGTCCAGCGGCAGCGAGGCGGCGCCGAGTTCCGCCGCCTCGGCGTCGTCCACGTACGGGTCGTACAGGCTGACCGAGAGATCGAAGTGGCGCAGCAGCTCCAGCAACCGGCGGCCGACGCGCGAGGCGCCGATCACGCCGACCCGTCGGCCGAGGTTGCCGACCGCCGCGTACTCGTCCGGGCCCGGGTAGACCCGCTCGCTCCGGAAGCGCTCCCGGAGCCCGAAGGCATCCTTGCCGGCGAACAGGATCGCGGCGAGCGTGTACTCGGCCACAGGCAGCGCGTTGGCGCGGACGGCGCTGGACAGGCTGAGCCCGCGCTCCCAGAAGGCGTCGCCGACGAGGCTGCGCACGCTACCGGCCGCATGCAGGACGGTACGCAGCCGGGGGGCAGCGTCCAGCACCTCCGCGCCGAGGTGCGGACAGCCCCAGCCGGTGATCAGGACCTCGGCCTCCGACAGCGCCAGGGCGGCCGCCGGATCGGTGAAGTCCTGGACGGTGAGTGCGGGGTCGACCCGTACGAGCGTCCGCAATCGCGTCATCAGGTGTGGCGGGAAGAGCTCGGGCAGATGCACCGGGTTCATCGCGAACAGGGCGGAAGGCAGCGGCGACGTCGACATGGTGCTCCTGCTTGGACGGGGATGAGCGTGAGGCGCCCAATGGCTTAGTAAACGTATTCCACGCTAAGGGCCGCCACTAAGGCGGGTCAACGTTCAGCCAGGCGTCACCGGCTCGGGATCCCCAGATGCATAGCGTGACATTCGCGTGAAATGAGCAGGTCAGAGCTGGCATCGAGTAACGTCCTGGAAAGTTTGACGAAACAATCCCACTGTTCCCTCTTGTGGTCCCAGCCACTCCCGCCTTACGGTCCACGGCAAACGGTTACTGTCTCGGCAAACGGCTCGCCGCCTGCCACCCCCACCTCACTGCTGACCGCGCCGGCTCCCCCACCGCACGCGCCGTCCTGTTCCCCCGTGGAGGACCGATGTCCCAGTTCCGCAGCAGATCCCTCGCCGCAGCCGCCGCCGCGGCCTCCCTCTCGCTGGTGCTGTCCGCTTGTGCCGGCGGCGACAACACCGACACCTCGGCCGCCCGGAAGACCAAGGGTGACGTCACTCTGGAGTTCTGGAGCTGGACCGATGGCATCGAGGCCCAGACCAAGGTGTGGAACAAGGAGCACCCCGAGACCCAGATCAAGTTCGTCAACGCGGCGGGCGAGACGGCGTACCAGAAGCTGCGCGCCGCGGTGAACGCCGACACCGCCCCCTGTCTGTCCAAGATGGACGGGATGAACCTGGCGAACTTCGCCGCGGACGGCCTGCTCACCGACATCACCAAGCTCGCCGAGCCGTACAAAGGCAAGTACACAACGGCGGCCTGGAACGCGGTCAGCCCCGGCGGTACCACCTTCGGCATCCCCATGGGCTCCTCCCCGCTGTTCACCGCCTACCGCGCGGACCTCTTCGAGAAGTACGGCATCGAGGCGCCCAAGACCTGGGACGACCTGATCGCGGCGGGCACGAAGGCGCAGAAGAAGAACAAGGACGTCAAGATCTACAACATGGCGGGCGAAGACCCGAGCACCCTGGTCGATCTGTCCTGGGAGGCGGGCGCCCAGTGGTACAAGGTGGACGGTGGCCACTGGGTGATCGACTTCACCTCGCCCGAGGCCCTGAAGGCGGGCGAGATCGTCCAAGAACTGGTCGACAACGACCTCGCCTCCAACGCCTCCTACGCCGACCCGGGCGTCTTCAAGACCTGGGACCTCGGCAGGACCATCGCGATGACCACCTCCACCTGGCAGCTGCCGATCTACGACACCAACTTCCCCAAGTCCAAGGGCAAGTGGCAGCTCGCCGACTCGCCGGCCTTCGACCCGGCCAAGCCGCAGACCTCCAGCAACTTCGACACCACGGCGGTACTCAAGGGCTGCAAGTACCCCGACCGCGCCGCCGAGTTCGCCTCCTGGCTGTCCAGCAGCGAGGAGTCACTGACCGCGCTGACCGACCCGGCCTCCAAGTCCGGTCTCTTCCCGGCCGTCAACGACGTGCGCCCCTACGTCGACAAGATCATCCCCACCGGGATGTTCAACAAGGAGTCCGACAGCGCCCAGATCATCACCACGGCCGCGTCCCGCGTCGGCGACCAGTGGCAGTACGGGCCGAACTACGCCGCCATGTACTCCGAGATGCAGAAGCAGTGGGGCAAGGTCATGAATAAGGAGCTCACGGTCAAGGAGATGCTGACCGGTCTCCAGAAGTGGACCCTCGACGACCTCAACGGCAAGGACATCAAGGCCGTCCCGGGCAGCTGACCCGCGGTTCACGACACCGCAGACAGCCGCGCACACCACTTGGAGACATCCGTGTCCACCCTGACGCGACCGCCCGTCGCGACCGACTCACCGGCCCGGCGGCCCTCCCCCCGCCGGGCCGGGAGGCGGGGAGCCTACAAGGGGCTGCTGTTCACGCTCCCCTTCCTCTTGGGTTTCCTGCTCACCTACGTCCTGCCCATCGGCTACGCCTTCAGCCAGAGCCTGCACGAGAAGAAGAGCAGCGGCCTCGGTTTCGGCCCGACACGGGTCGTCTTCACCGGCTTCGCCAACTTCGCCTCCGTCCTCACCGACGACGCCTTCTGGGCGAGCATGCTGCGCACCCTGCTCTTCGGATCGGTGCAGATCGCGGTGATGCTCGGCATCGCGCTGCTGCTGGCCCTGCTGCTGGACGGAGTCGCCGCCCGGGCCGTCCGCTTCTTCCGCGCGGCTCTGCTCATCCCGTACGTCATCCCAGCCGTGGTCTCCACTCTGATGTGGCTGTTCCTCTACAGCCCGACGGGCAGCCCGCTTCTCGATCTCGCGGACCGTGCCGGGATGCACATCGAGTTCTTCGGCGGTCTCAACACGTATCTCTCACTCGGTAATCTGCTCACGTGGCAGGGGATCGGCTTCAACATGATCCTGATCTCCGCCGCCCTGCAGGCACTGCCCCGCGAGCTGTACGAGGCCGCCCGGCTCGACGGCGCCCGCGAGTGGCGCATCGCCTGGTCGATCAAGGTGCCCAACATCACCGGCATCCTCATCCTGACCGGCATGTTCTCCCTCATCGGCCGGCTCCAGCTGTTCGGTGAGCCGCTCATCATGCGGCAGATCGCACCGGAGTCCATCAACACCGACTTCACTCCGATGATGGAGATCTACGACAAGGCGTTCAAGACCGGCGACTACCAGTACGCCGCGGCCGAATCCCTGGTTCTCGCCGTCGTCACCGGCATCCTCGCCTTCGTCTTCTACCGCGTCACGAACAGGAAGATGTCATGAGCAGCGCCACCAGGGCCGTCCGTGCCACCAAGGTCACCGGCGCCTCCGGTGGCGGGGTACGCCCCACCCGCGGCGCGGTTGCCCTCACCACCGGCCTGCTGATCGTCTTCCTGCTCTACTCCCTCGCCCCCACCTGGTTCCTGCTGGTCTCGGCCACCAAGAACCAGACCGACCTGTACTCCACGTTCGGCCTGTGGTTCTCCTCCAACCACCTCGGGGACAACCTCCAGGACATCGCGAGCTACCACGACGGAGTGTTCCTGCGCTGGATCGGCAACTCGGTCCTCTACTCCACCCTGGGGGCGGCGGGCTCCACGTTCATCTCGCTCGCCGCCGGCTACGGCCTGTCGAAGTTCGAGTTCCGCGGGCGGGGGGCGCTGTTCGCCGTCATCGTCGGTGCCTCCCTGCTGCCGAGCACCCTGCTCGCTTTCCCGCTCTACCTGGTGTTCGCCGAGATCGGGCTCACGAACACCATCTGGTCGGTGCTGATCCCGTACTTCATCAACCCGTTCGGGGTCTATCTCGGCAAGGTCTACGCCGACAGCTCCGTACCGACCGAGCTGATGGAGGCGGCCCGCATCGACGGGGCGGGCGAGGTGCGGATCTTCTGGACGGTCGCGCTGCGGCTGATGAGGACCGGCGGCATCACCATCTTCATGCTCGACTTCATCAACATCTGGAACAACTTCTTCCTCCCCCTGTTCATGCTCACGGGCGAGCGCACCTTCCCCGTCACTCTGGGCCTCTTCTCCTGGGCGCAGCAGGCGCAGAGCGCCCGCGACATGAACACCCTCGTCCTGACCGGTTCCCTGCTGTCGATCATTCCGCTCGCGATCTTGATGTTCACGCTCCAGAAGTACTGGCGCAGCGGAATTCTCATGGGCAGCCTCAAGTAAGAAGGATCAGCCGTGTCCAACGCCCCCAGAAGACGTGAAGTGCTCAAGTACGCCGGGACGACCGGCGTCGCGGCGGTCGTCCTCGGCCTGCTGACCGCCCAGCCCGCCGCCGCGTCGCCGGTCACCGCGGACGACGCTCCCGAGACGTATATGAAGGCCGTCTGCAAGCCCCTGGACGTCGTCGTCTTCGGCGAGGACGAGTCCGAGGCCGCGCACAGCCTCACCGCCACGCTCTCCGACACCGTCACCGGTGGCCTCGGCCAGAGCGCCCGCGTCCTCAACCCCACCGAGCCGGCGGGCTACTGGGGCGGCACGCTCAAGTTCGACGTCGCCGTCAGCCCGACCGGCACCACCTACGTC
Organism: Streptomyces sp. NPDC003011; assembly: GCF_053591515.1. Taxonomy (NCBI): domain Bacteria; kingdom Bacillati; phylum Actinomycetota; class Actinomycetes; order Kitasatosporales; family Streptomycetaceae; genus Streptomyces; species Streptomyces sp. NPDC003011. The sequence continues at coordinate 20,949 of NZ_JBSFTY010000096.1, read as the reverse complement.
ACGGTGCGCCTGTGGGGCGACGACTACGACGACACCTCCGAGCAGGCGGGTTCCGGCACCAACATGTGGCGGCTCCAGCTCTTCTGCGACGGCCTCCAGGTCGGCTACCAGGACGAGGGCGCGGTCGACAGCCTCGACATCCTCGACACCGCGCCCCGCACCCCCGGCCGCTTCTTCTTCCACACGCTGCCGCTGCCGGAGAGCATGACCGCCGGCAAGGAGAAGGTGACGCTGGAGATCCGCTCCATGGGGCGCATCTGGTCGTACGGCCAGAACCCCGACCAGCTGTACCGGAAGATGACCACACCCTCGCGCGGCGTCTACCGCGTCTACACCCACACCGAGCCGTACTTCATCCCGCCCAAGGGCGAAGCTCAGGGCCCCGCCCCGGAGTTCAAGGCGCGTAAGGTCGAGGGCCCCGAGGCGCTGGAGGCCGTGCGCAAGCGCGTCGAGAAGGACCAGAAGTTCTACCTCACGTCCGCGAACCCGGCCGGCATGGACGCCTTCGCCTTCCAGTCCCTCGCCGAGGGCTACCTCTGGTCGGGCAGCCCCGCGTACAAGAACCCCGCGGCCCTGGACCGCGTCCTGCGGGCCGTCGACGGGCGCTACCTGGCCTGGAAGTCCGACAAGACGGTGCTCACCGGCTCCGACCAGCAGTGGCAGGGCTTCGGCCGGGTCGGGCTGGTACTCGCTCTGCTCTGGGAGCACCTGGGCGACCGCCTGGACCAGAAGGTGACCGGCTCCCCTTTCGAGATCACCAACGCGGACTTCGAGGAGGGCGGCGACACCCCCATGGGCTGGGAGGTGCCCGGCTGGGGCAGGACCGCCGACGCCACCTGGTCCCGTGACACGGACGTCTCCCGCTCCGGCTCCGCCTCGCTGAAGGTCACAGCCACCGCGTCCAACGGCTTCATCACCGTCTACAACTCGCCCAAGACCCGCATCGGCAAGGGCACGTACACCTACGGAGCCTGGATCAGGACGGACGGCGTCACCGGCTCCGGCGCCCACATCGACCCGCTGTTCTTCGACGCGAGCGGCAAGCTCGTCGGCACCGACCACCGTAAGTTCGCCGCCACCGGCACCCACGGCTGGGAGTACGTCTCCATCGACCTGGAGACCCCGGCCGGCGCCACCCAGGTGGAGATGCACCTGCGGCTGTCCGGGCCCGGCACCACCTGGTTCGACTCCGTGGACCTGGTCAAGCCCACCGAGATACGCAACCCGGGCTTCGAGCAGGGCACCGCCACCCCGGCGGGCTGGACCGTGCCCGGCTGGGGCAGGACCGCCGACACCTCCTGGTCCCGTGACACGGACGTCTCCCGCTCCGGCTCCGCCTCGCTGAAGGTCGCGGCGACAGCGGCGAACGGCTTCGTCACCGTCCACAACGCGGCCAGGTTCCAGGTCGGTGAGGGTACGTACTCCTACGGAGCCTGGATCAGGACGGACGGCGTCACCGGCTCCGGCGCCCACATCGACCCGCTGTTCTTCGACGCGAGCGGCAAGCTCGTGGGCACCGACCACCGTAAGTTCGCCACCACCGGCACCCACGGCTGGGAAGAGGTCTCCCTCGACCTCAAGACCCCGGCCGGCGCCACCCAGGTCGAGTTCCACCTGCGGCTGTCCGGCCCCGGCACCGCCTGGTTCGACTCCGTGACGGTCACCCCGCCGAAGAGCGAGGACACCACCGAGCAGCCGGTGCGCCGCGCGGCGTACATCGACATGCTCAAGTCCAGCCGCGACTACTGGCGGCAGCACTTCCCGCACTACACCAACCAGTCGCAGATCTGCGCCATCGGCATCTACCAGGCCAACCGGGGCCTCAGGCTGCTCGACCCGGACCTCGCCCTGCCGGAGGACAAGGCCCGCGACTACATGTACCAGTCGCTCGGCATGAAGCCCTACCTCGGCAGGGAGGACAAGGACGGCAACCCCACCAAGCCGCTCGGCGAGACCTACCACCAGGTCACCAAGGCGGGACTCACCCGCGAGCTGGGCTACGTGGGCAGCTACGGCGAGGTCATCGACTGGCTCGTCATGATGTACGAATCCGTCACGCGCGGCCACGACGCCCAGGCGGCGCCCGAACTGCGCGAACAGATGGTCAAGATCACCAAGGCGCGCGGCCGGTTCCGGGTGGTCGACGTCGACGAGACGGGCGGCAGGGTGTCCCGCATCGAGACCGTCATCGGCTGGCGCAACGAGGTGTACCCCGGCGAGATCGCCTACGCCTCCCGCACCGCCTGGGACTCCAACCCCGTGATGTCCGCCGCCGTCTTCAAGGACCCCGACATCGTCGGATGGACCCAGGAGATGGTGGACGACGGCCAGTTCTACCGGCAGCTCGACCTGCTGATCAGCCACACCTGGACCCGGGTCGGCCTGGCCGCGCTGCGCCTGGTGTCCCGCGACTGGGACGCGTTCCAGAACCTCGCGAACCGCCCCGCCCGCATCCCCACCGCCTGGGACCAGCCCGACTTCGTCTTCGCCGACGAGGAGAGCGGCTGCCTCGCCGTGAAGAACGGCAAGGAACTGCTGTTCGCCTCCCTCTACTGGCGGTCCCGCCAGGGCGTCAACAACTACGCCCGCGTCCACCACCTCACCCCTGCCGACCAGCGCTCCGCGACGGTCCGTGAACACTCCGCCGGCACCACCGACGAGATCTTCACCGCCCGTGACTGGATCCTGTGGGACTACGCCATCAACGACCCGGGGGCCGGTCACCTGCCGCCGGGCGGCTTCCCGCCTCCGGGCGAGACCCTCCACCAGTCGCAGGAAGGCGACGTCTACCACCTCGCCCCGATCCCCGGCGACATCCCCGACCCCACCCTCGGCGTCCACTTCGACGGCGTGGAGACCATGCTCGTCGGACGCGCGCCGTTCTACCTCTGCGAGTACGGCGACTACCTGATCGCCATGAACACCACCACCGACAGGACCTTCACCCTGCCCGCCCGCCAGAAGTTCGGCCCGGCCCGCGACCTCGCCACCGGGGAGATGATCGGCGCCGGGCAGCGGCCGAAGCTCGGTCCGCTCAGCACCCTCGTGCTCTACCGGGGCTTCCCGGCGAACGACTGACACACCGGTGGAGCAGGTGCGGCACAGGGACGCGCCTGCTCCACCCCGTGCCCGGCGGGCCCTCCCGCTCCCCTTGCTGTTGCTTCGTACTCCCTTTCCGCACTCAACGTCGAGTGAAAGAGGAAGACCCATGACTGAGCCGCAGTCCCCCGTGTCCCCCGAGCCGGCGCCTCGTCCCCCCAACCGGCGCCGCTTCCTCCAGATCACCGCCGTCGGCGCCGGCGCGGCCGGCCTGGCCGGAGCCTCACTGGCCGGAGCAGGCCAGGCCGCCGCCGTCACCTCGGGCCTGACCGCCCTGACCCACCCCGGCGTGCTGCACAGCCGCGCCGACCTCGACCGGATGCGCAGCAAGGTCGCGGCAGGCGCCGAGCCCTGGCTGAGCGGCTACAACGCGTTCAAGGCCGACTTCTTCTCACGCTCCACGTACACGATGGCGGGCGGCCGGGCCACGGTCACCCGCGGCACCGCTCCGGAGGACGGCAACGCGGAGCTCTGGTACGACTGCAACGCCGCGTACCAGAACGCCATCATGTGGTACATCACCCGCGACACCGCCCACGCCACCAAGGCCCTGCAGATCATCAAGTCCTGGACAGGCGCCCTGCGGGAGATCAACGGCAAGGACGCCGAACTGGCCGCCGGGATCTACGGCGCCAAACTGGCCGCCGCCGTCGAGATCATGCACTACACCGGCCCGGCGGGCAGCTGGTCGTCCACCGAACTCGCCGCCACCGTCGCGATGTTCGAGAACATCTTCGTCCCGCTCATCAAGGTTTACGGCGACGGCGCCTACGGCCTGATGGGCCTGAAGGGCATGATGCAGATCGCGGTGGCCTGCAACAACCTCACGCTGTTCGACGACGCGTACAACGCTTTCTCCACGCACGGCTGCTGCGGGCTGACCAAGCTGATCCAGTCCGGCACCGGCCAGTGCTGCGAGTCCGGCCGCACCCAGGGGTACGCCCAGCTGATCCTCGGTTCGCTGGCCGAGATCTGCCAGACCGGCTGGGTGCAGGGCCTCGACATGTTCGGGGCGTCGGGCTCCCTGCTGCTGTCCGGCTACGAGTACACGGCGAAGTACAACCTCGGCAACACCGTCCCGTACGACGCCACCTTCGGGCGGTGCAACTGGCACTGGTCCACCATCTCCACCGACGGGCGCGGGTCGTTCCGGAACATCTACGAGATCACCTACAACCACTACGTGAAACGCGTCGGCAAATCCGCCCCGTACACGACCCAGGTGGCGAACCAACTACGGCCCGAAGGCGCTCCGAACCAATGCGACCACCCGGGCTTCGGCACGCTGCTGTTCACCCTCTGACGTCCCTCTGAGCGGAGCCTTCGTGATCCACAACCCCGTCCTGCGCGGCTTCGAACCCGACCCCGTGATCCTGCGCGTCGGCGACGACTTCTACATCGCCACCTCCACCTTCGAGTGGTACCCCGGTGTGCGTATCCACCACTCCCGGGACCTGGTGAACTGGCGGGCGCTGGGCGGGGTTCTGGACAGCCGACGGCTGCTCGACCTGACCGGCGTCCCCGACTCCGGCGGCATCTGGGCGCCCGGACTGTCGTACGCCGACGGCCTGTTCCACCTCGTCTTCACCGTCGTCGACACCTATGCGGAGGGCTGGAAGGACCTCCCGAACCACGTGACCACCGCGCCGTCGGTCGAGGGCCCGTGGTCCGACCCGGTGCCGCTGCACGGCCGGGGCTTCGACGTCTCCCTCTTCCACGACGACGGGCGCAACTGGCTGCTCAACATGCGCTTCGACTGGCGGCCGGAGCAGGAGTCGTTCGCCGGGATCGAGATGCAGGAGTACGACCGTGCCACGGGGAAGCTGCTCGGCGAGCCCCGGACGATTTCCGTGGGCACCGCCGCCGGGGTCGCCGAGGGCCCGCACCTCTACCGCAGGGGCGGCTGGTACTACCTGGTGCACGCCGAGGGCGGCACCGGCTACGAGCACGGGGCGGCGGTCGTCCGCTCCCGCGAGTTGTTCGGCCCGTACGAGCCCGACCCGGCCGGACCGCTGCTCACCTCCCGGCACGATCCCGCTCTGGAGCTGCAGAAGGCCGGGCACTGCTCGCTCGTCGAGACGGCGACGGGCCAGTGGTACGCGGCCCACATAACGGCCCGCCCGTACACCGAACGCGGGCGGTGCGTGCTGGGCAGAGAGACCGCCCTGCAACCGGTGACCTGGACGGACGACGGCTGGCCGCGCGTCGCGGGCGCGGTCCCCGCCGTCACCGTACCGGCACCGGACCTGCCGCCCGCCCCGGTGCCGGAGCCGCCCGCCACGGACCACTTCGGCGGCCCGGTGCTCGGCCCCGACTGGTCCACCCTGCGCCGCCCGGCCGACCCGGAATGGGTCGAGCCGATGCCCGGGCGGCTGCGGATCCGGGGCGGTCAGTCCCCCGTGGGCCGCCGGACACCCAGCCTGGTCGCCCGGCGGGTGACGGCACGGCACTGCTCGTTCGAGACGGAGCTGACCTTCGCGCCGGGCTCCTGCGACCACATGGCCGGGCTCACCGCGTACTACAACACCCGCAACTGGCACTACCTGTACGTCACGGCCGAGGACGACGGCTCCCCGGTGCTGCGGGCCCTGAGCTGCGAGGCCGGAAAGCTCACCGCGCACCCGCTCCGGACCCCCCTCGAACCTGGTCACCCGGTCGTCCTGCGCGCCGAACTCGACGGCCTCGAACTGCACTTCTCGTACGGCACCGGCGGCGAGGGATCTCAGCCGATGGGGCCGGCCCTCGACGCGACCGTCCTGTCGGACGAGCACGCCGACGAGTTCCACGAGGGACAGCTGAGGGTCCTCGGCTTCACCGGTGCCATGCTGGGACTCTGGGTGCAGGACCTCGACGGCTCCGGCGTGCACGCGGACTTCGCCCACGCCACCTACCGCACCACCCCGGACGACCACTCATGACACTCCTCGACCTCGGCCGCATCCGTCTCTTCTGCACCTCCCTCGGGCCGGACGACGCCCCCGCGCTGCTGCTGGTGCACGGCTGGGGCGGCGACGGACGGGAGTGGTCGCCGCACGCCGAGGCACTGGCCGACCGGTTCCGCGTCCTCGTCCCCGACCTGCGCGGCCACGGCCGCTCCGAGATACCGGACGAAGGCAACACCCCGGCGGAGATGGCGCAGGACCTGGCCGCGCTGATCGACGCCCTGGGCGTCGGGCAGGTCGTCGCCGTCGGCCACTCCATGGGCGTCCAGGTCGTCAACCTGCTCGCTGTCCACCACCCGCGAACCGTACGGTCGGTCATCGCTCTCGACCCCGCGCACGGCGCGCACGAGGCCGAGGTGGCGACGATCCCCGCCCGCCTCGACGAGTACCGGGAGCACGGCGCCCGCGCGGCTGCCTCCTTCGTGGCCGGCGCCTTCTCCCCGCAGGCGCCGCCCGGCCTGCGCACCGCGCACATCCGCACCATGCTCGGCACACCGGACCACGTCATCGCCCAGGCCTACGCGGGCATGTACACCGACCCCGGCGCGGTGGGCGTCCGCCCGCACAGTGAGGCGTATCTGCGCCGCCGCCCGCAGCCCGCGCTGACGGTGTGGACGGCCGCGGAGGCCGCCGAGTGGGAGCGTGGCATGCTGCGGGTGCCCGGCTCACGCGTCGACCACTGGCCTGGCACCGGCCACTATCTGCACGAGGAGCGTGTCGATCGTACGATCCGGCTCATCCGGGACTGGGCGGCCGTGGAGACAGCAGCCGGGAGTTCGTGAGCGGACTGTGATCTCCCTGGTCGACGCCGCCGGCAGGCACGTGGTCGTCGTGGCGTGGTCGGAAATCCGGTTGATCGAGGGCCAGAAGACGCAGTTCGCCATTGGCTCGCTTCCGGCGGGCAGCGCCTTCACCTACGAGGTGGCATTCACGGCGCGGGTGACCGGCCGCAAAGCTGGGTGGGGGTTCAACACCACGTACAGCGGCGTACGTGAGCTCGCCGGACTGATCTCCCGGCGTTTCGGTGACCGGCCTCACCGACCCGTACCAGCTGTGAAGTGGCGTCGGGCAGGGCAGGCCGTACTTGGCGATGACCTCGGTGGCCGGCCGCGAGAGCACGAACGATGCGTTCACTCAAGGGTCACCAGGACGACAACGCGCCCCCGCCGAGTGACCAAGCCGCGCGCCGGCCCCCTGAACAGGGAAAACGGATCACCAACACGGTGGACTCACGGCAGCATGATCCGCCGCCACATCACCTGGCGTGGCTATGTTCATTTTGTTCTGACGTCACCTGAGGTCTTGCGGTGGGAGCGTGGGTGTGCTGCTGCCGCAGGGGCTGGTCGGCCCCGCCCGCCTTTGCGTCCCGTCACCTGGTGGTGTCAGGGCGGTGTCCGGCAGTCCTCCGCCGGGGTCGTCCGCGAGCATCACCGCGGCGGTCATGCGCTTGCCGACCGGCTCCCGGTGCACCTCGAAGCTCTGGCACACGGCCATCACGATCTCCATGCCGTGCTGACCGACCCGGCCCGGGTCGGCGGCCCTGGCCACCGGCAGCACCGGTGCGCTGTCCCAGACCGTCACCTCGATCCGGCGGGCGATGGTCCCGGAGCTGCCCTCGTACGCCGCTGACATCTTGACCAGCTCGCCGACCCGCTGATCGGCGTTCTGGGCAGCCTCATCCATGCGATCCGCCCGCTTCCTGAGCCGTGACCGTAACGCCCCGCGTTTACCCGCAAAACCGGAAAGCACTAAACCAATCACACGTTCGGGTCCGTGGTATAAGTGACCTCGCACACTCGCTGCGAGCGGGCCGCCTCACTCTGCTGGCCCCTGCGCAGCCCTGCGGCCTTGTCCGGGCGCTCACGACACTGCCGCTGGTCGAGGTGCGGCAGAATCGCCTCAGGCGAGAGTCTCCGAGCGGTGCGCGATCCGTGTCCAGCATCAAACATGGACCTGTTCATGCGGTCTGCGCATCAGTTCCCGTCTGCGTGGAACGCGTTTATGCTCGCGAGCCATGGAGGCCAATTTGCGCCAGCTGGCCGCGTACGCGGCCGTCGCCCGAGCCGAGAGCTTCACCGCGGCCGCGGCACAGATGCACGTGTCGCAGTCCTCGCTCAGCCGCGCAGTCGCGGACCTCGAGCGGCTTCTCGGCGCGCAGTTGCTCGAACGCGACACCCGCAACGTGCAGTTGACCGTTGCCGGGGTCGAGGCGCTACGGATCGCCGAGCAGATCATCACCGCCCACCGAGCGGGCATGAAGGAACTCCATCGGTTCCTGCTCGGCGAGTCGGGAACCATCGCAGTGGCCACTCTTCCCTCGGTCGCAGCCGTGCTGCTGCCACAGGCGATCTCCGACTTCCGCAGGCGGCGACCGCAGGTTGCCGTACGTCTTCTGGACGGGTTGGAGCGAACGGTGCTGGACCGGGTCCTGTCCGGTGACGCGGACTTCGCCATCACCACGGTCGGCGCGCCGTCCGAACAGCTGGAGCACCGCCCTCTGGTCCGGGACCGATTCGTCGCCGTACTACCCGAAGGGCATCAATTGACCGACCGCAGCGAGGTCACGTGGGAGGAGCTGGCCGGCGAGCCCTTCCTCGCCGTGGGGCGGGAGTCCAGTGTCCGCCGCCTCACCGACGCAGCGTTCGCGCAGGTCGAGGCACACAACGCGCCGGCCGCCGAGGCCGGGAGCGTCGCCACGGTCGGCGGGCTGGTGGCTGCCGGCCTCGGAGTTTCCGCCATGCCGGCGCTCGTACTGCCCCTCATGGGAAACGGGCCCGTCGTCTGCCGCCCCCTGGTCGATCCGGTGGTCGACCGGCGCCTGGACATCGCCGTGCGGGCACGGCGAACCCTACCCGCCGTGACCGAGCAGTTCCTGGCGACGCTTGAACAGTTCCGGAGCGAGCGCCGGCCTCTGCCCGACGGCGTCTCGTGGTCCTGAGACTCGACTTCACCCCATCCATTAATGCGTCAATCGCATCGATTGATGGTCTTCTTTTGCTGGACGCGCATCTCTCTGCTCGGCACGCTGAAAGCCTCCGCCGCGGCACACGGGCCTGACGCCGTGGCTGGACAGCAGGGCTACGCATCGGCGAGGGAGCGCATAGGTGTCGGACAACCAGGACAGCATCACCGGCCAGGGACAGCTACGCGGGTTGAAAGTCGTCGAGTTCGCCCACGTGGTGGCCGGGCCGATGGCCGGTTCGATGCTCGCCGACCAGGGCGCCGACGTCGTACACGTCGAGCCTCCCGGCGCCGGCGACGCGGCCCGCGCGATGGGACCGCAGCGGGACGGCGTTCCCCTGTGGTTCAAGGTGGCGGGACGCAACAAGCGATCGGTCACTCTCGACCTGCACCACGAGGCAGGCCGGGCCGTCGCCCACCGGCTCGTCGCCTGGGCGGACGTCGTCATCGTGACACTGCGCGCGGGGCGTCTACGCAGCTGGGAGCTGGACTGGGAGGCGGTACACCGAATCAACCCCAAGGCGGTGCTGTTGCAGATCTCGGGCTTCGGCGCCACGTCCTCGCAGGCCGACGCACCTGGTTTCGGCAAGATGGGCGAGGCCCGCAGCGGGGTGGTCCATCTGACCGGCTTCCCCGAGGGTCCGCCCGTGCACACCGGCTTCTCGCACGGTGACGCGGTGACCGGACTCATGGGCGCGTACGCCGTCCTCGCCGCCCTCCACCGGCGGAATCACGACCCCGATTTCGACGGCGAGTGGATCGATCTCGCCCTCTTCGAGCCGCTGTTCCGGCTGGTCGAGTGGCAGGTCATCGTCCACGACCAGCTCGGGGCCATACCCCAGCGTTCCGGCAATCAGCTGGCCGTCGCGCCCGCTGCCGTGATCAACACCTACCGCTCCGGCGACGGTGACTGGATCACGGTCACTTCTGCGACACTGCGCTCGGTCCGCAACGTGGCACGTCTGCTCGGCCTGCCCGAGGAGGAGTTCGCCACGACACAGCAACAGCATGCCCGGCGCGAGGAACTCGACGAGGGTCTGCGCGCCTGGATCGCGGAGCGCGGGACCCCGGAATGCCTCGAGGAATTCGCCCGGAACGAGGTGGTGGCATCCCGGGTGTTCGACGCCGCAGACATAGCCGCCGATCCGATCTACGCCGAACGCGGCGACATCGTCACGGTCGACGACGCCGATCTCGGCCCAGTACGTATGCAGGCGGTGATCCCGCACTTCCGACAGAAGCCCGGACGCGTCTGGCGGGCCGGCCCGTCGCTCGGCCAGGACAACCGTCTCGTCTACCGGGAATGGCTCGGCCTCAGCGAACAGGAAGTGACGGACCTGGAGAAGAGCGATGTCATCTGAGGCCATCGCATCCTTCGTGGACCGGCCCCCGCTGCGCTCCCTGCTGTTCGTACCCGGCAACCGGCCTGATTGGCTGCCCAAAGCGCGGGCGGCCGGTGCCGATGCCGCCATCCTCGACCTGGAGGACGCGGTGCCGCATCAGGACAAGGCAGCCGCCCGCGCACAATGCGCCGAGGCCGTCGATCGAGTGGCCGCGGAGCCACACGGGGACATGGCGCTCTTCGTCCGGATCAACCCGCTCGACGGCTGGACGGGGGCCGAGGAGCTCCGCACGATGGTGCGCCCCGGGCTCACCGGAATCGTTCTCCCCAAGGTGCTCGGTAGCCAGGACGTGTGGTTCGCCGACCGGCTGATCAGCTGGTGCGAACAGGAACGGGGCCTGCCACCCGGTCGCATCGCACTGGTGCCCTTGCTGGAGACGGCCCGCGCCCTGCGCGACGCATACGACATCGCCGCTGCCGCCCCACGCGTCGCCTACGTCGGGGCTCTCACCGCCCCCGGTGGCGACGTCGAGCGTGCCGTGGGCTATCGCTGGAGCCCGGAGGGCACGGAGACCCTGGCACTTCGCTCCCGTGTGCTGCTGGACGCCCGGGCGGCCGGAGCACCTCACCCGGTCGCCGGACTGTGGACACGCCTCTCCGACCTCACCGGGCTGCGCTCCTGTGCCGAGCAGAATCGCTCCCTCGGTTACGAGGGGATGATGGCCATCCATCCCTCGCACGTCCCCGTCATCAACGAGGTGTTCTCCCCCACGGCCGACGAACTCGCCCGCTGCTCACGGTTGGTGGCCGCCGTGGAGGCCGCCCAAGCAGACGGAACCGGCGCGGTGTCGTTCGAGGGCGAGATGGTGGACGAGGCGATGGCTGCGACGGCACGCCAGGTTCTGCGACGTCACACCCTCCAGACGGCATCAAGGTGACTCCCCGTCGGCACGACACGCGATGGGTTCGCGGGCGGAAGGCAATCACCGGTCGACACCTGAGCCGGTCGCCCCGCCACCGACGCGGTGAGGCCAGCCGGCTCGCAAAGCGACCAGTCCTCAGTAGCCGACAGTGAAGCGGCGGCCCAGGTTCCAGGCTCGCGCCGCCGCCCATGTGCAATCCGCGGCCCGTCCGGCCCCAGGGCCCGCACACACTCGCGACGGTGGCGACGGCGTCGGTGTACAGCTTCGCCTCCGGACCGCCCACGGCCGGCACTACGACGTCGGCGTCCTTGCCAGGGCGGTGACGGACTCGGCGTCGGTGATTAGGTCACGTCTGATCCCCAGTTGGGGCGGGAGGGAGGGACACGGAAGGGAGTGTGACCGCGGCGAGCAGGCGCAGGTCGGTCGCGGAAGCGCCGACGGCGATCCGGTGCCGACCGGGGGAAACGCTCCACCGGTTCGCGGCGTCGTTCCAGAAGCGTCGATCGGCGGTGCTCAGCGTCGTGGTGAGCCGCTTCGACTGACCGGGTTCGAGAAGGACGCTGTGAAAACGGCGGAGCTGCCATGGGGGCTCGCCAACCTCTTCCGGGTAGCCGAGGTACACCTGGGGGACGTCACGGCCGGTGCACTCGCCGATGTTGGTGACCGTCCAAGCGACGGTGACGTCGTCGCCGTCGACGGCGATCTCCAGATCGTCGTACGCGAACGTCGTGTAGCTCAGTCCGTGGCCGAACGGAAACAGCGGCGTCCGCTGGGTGGCATGCCACCACCGGTAGCCGACCAGGAGTTCCTCGTCGTAGCGAACCACCCCATCGGAGCCCGGGTAGCGTCGTGGGTCGGCGCCCGCCGGGTGCTGGTCGTCGGCGCGAGGAAACGTCATCGGCAACCGACCCGAAGGGTTGACGTCGCCGAAGAGAACGTCAGCGAGGCCCGTGCCGTTCTCCTGGCCGGGATACCAGGCCTCGACGACTGCCGCGACCTGGTCGAGCCAGGGCATCAGCACCGGTCCGGCGGTGTGGAGGACGACGACGGTCCGCGGGTTGGCCGTCGCGACGGCCCGGATGAGGTCGTCCTGATCACCGGGCAGGGCCAGACTGGGGACGTCGGAGCCTTCGGTGCGCAGGTCGTTGACGACAACCACGGCCACGTCGCTGGCGGCGGCGGTCGCGACCGCGTGCTGAAGCAGCTCCGGGTCGGGTGGAAGCATGCCGACGCCGACCCGGGGGATGCGCTTCTCGAGCAGTTCGGCCCGGTAGTCCAGCTCGATGGAGAGCGGGACGTCGGCGGTGAGGTGCACGGTGAGGTGTTCGACGGTGCTGAGGTCACGGCCGTCGTTGATGTGCTCGGCCGAGTCGCCCAAGCGCAGCGTTGCGTATCCGGAGGCGTCCAGGGTGAACCGGTGCGGCCCGGTCGTCTCGGGGGTGAAAGTGGTGGTCCAACGTGCCGACCACACGCCGGCGAGGGCTCGCCCAGCGGCCAGTTGGGTGTCGATGGCCGGCTCGACCTGGACGGTGGTGGCCGCGCCGGAATGGTCGGCGGTCGGGAAGTACTGGGCGTCCCAGCCGTGGCTGCCGGCCTGCGATCGGAGTATCGGGGCCGGTAGCGGCGGCAGCATGCCGGTACCGGCGGTGCCCGGGCTGTACCGGACGTCGATCCCGGCGCCGGCGCGTGCCTCGATTCCCCGCAGGGGTGTCACGACGTCCTGGGCGCGGACGAGGGCCGAGCCGCCGCCGGTGACGACCGGTGCGGTGTCCGCGGCGGCGCCGATGACGGCGATGCTGCTCAGCTCGGTGGTCAAGGGCAGGGCCTGGTGTTCGTTGCGAAGCAGGACGGTCCCCGCGGCGACGGCTCGGCGGGCCAGGTCGCGGTGTTCCGTCGTCGCCGCAGGGGCGTCGACGTGGCCCTGCCGCTGCGGGTGGATCAGGCCGACCGCCTCCATGGCCGTCAGGACCCGGATGACCATGTCGTCGAGGCGCGCGAGGGGAACCGCCCCGGACTTGACGGCGGCGGCGAGTTCGTCGCCGTAGTGCTTCGGGTACTGCGGCAGCGGACCGTGCGGCATCTCGACGTCCAGCCCGGCCAGGGCCGAGGCGGTCGCGTCGTGGGTGGCCGCCCAGTCGGACACGGTGAAGCCTGCGAATCCCCAGTCGTTCTTGAGGATCTCGGTCACCAGATGGTGGTTCTCGCCGGCGAAATGTCCGTTGACCTTGTTGTAGGCGGTCATCACCACGAGGACGCCGGATGCGACCGCGGCCTCGAAGGCGGGCAGGTAGATCTCCCGCAGGGCGCGTTCGCCTACGACGGTGTCCACCTGCCAGCGGTTGTTCTCCTGGTTGTTGGCGGCCAGGTGTTTGACGGTTGCCAGAACGCCGCTGTCGTGGATGCCGGCGATCTGGGCGACGGCCAACTGCGCGCTCAGGTAAGGGTCTTCACCGAACGTCTCGAAGGAACGGCCCCAGTGCGGCAGACGCAGGATGTTCACCGTGGGGGTCAGTGCGACCCCGTGCCCCTTGGCCGCGTGTTCGTTTCCCATGGCGCGGCCGAGTCGGCTCAACAGGTCGGGATCCCAGCTCGCGGCCATGCTGACGGCGGCTGCGAAGGCGGTTACGCCCTGCGATCCGTTGCCCACGCCGTTGGGGCCGTCGGCCATGACCAGGTCGGGGATGCCCAGGCGGGGGACGCCGGAGACCTTCCCGGCCGTGCCGTTCGGTGTGATCCGTGACGGACGTCCGGTGCCGTGCACGAGCTGGAGCTTCTCATCGAGCGTGAGTTCGGCGACACGTTTCTCCGCTCGGCCGCGAGCCTGACGGATGCGCTGCGAAGCGGCGGCGTCCACGACGGTCATGATGTCTCCTGCGAGAAGCGGGCGGTCCGTTCGGCGGTCGTGACGTCGGTTTCGGTGTGGACTTTCCGGCCGATCACCACGGTCCGATGGCCGGTCCCGTCGTCATAGCGGGGCCAGGCTCGACCGTCGGGCAGGACGGGCGTGCCGGTCTCGATGAATGACAGCCAGGCGTCGACCATCGTGTCCGAGACCGCGAACCGGTCCGGGGACGAACCGGCGAGCGGGGACGTCCCCACGTTCTTGAAGGTGAAAGGCAGGTCGAGGCTGTGACAGCTGCCCAGAAGTCCGCGCAGGGCGTCGGTGGGGAAGTCGAACCGGTACTGGAACACGGGCAGCCCCTCGGCGGTGGCCCGCTCGGCGATCTGCGTGGCCACCCGTCCGAACTCGGCGTCCGTCCGGGCGCGCGCCAGCCGCAGCTGCGGGCTCTCCTCGGGGTGGGCCGTGCGGTAGAGGTCGTGCAGGTCGCTGCCCCGGCCGGGATACAGGGATTCCAGCGCCTTGAGCAGGCCGCTGTCGTCCAGGGCCTCGTAGGCGTCGTTCTCGGTGAGCATGAAAGCCGAGTCGTGTGTGGCGCTGCCGACGAGCAGGGGCACGCGGTGGCGGGCCGGTGCCGCGTTGTCGGTGAACGGCAGCGCGTCGAGGACGCCCGGTCGCGGAGACGGGCGGAACTGCCGGACCGGCCACCGTGTCCCGCTCTGCGCGTCCAGGACGCGGCGCCACGGCCACTCCAGCAGCATCCGCGCGTCTCGGCGATCGAGACCCGCGCTGCGCAGGAAGTCGTCGGTCGTGGCGATGCCGTCGTCTACGCTGACCGGCCGGTTCATGGTGCTCTGCACGATCGCCCGGTGGAACAGGCCGGCGGCGGCGGGCGCTTCGAGCATCGCGAGGACCTTCTCGCCGCCGCCGGACTGGCCACCGATCGTGACCCGGCCGGGATCGCCGCCGAACGCGGCGATGTTGTCGCGGACCCACCGCAGCGCGGCGACCTGGTCCAGGATCCCGGCCACCGCCGCGTCGGCGTAGTCCTCGCCGAGGAGGTGGTCCAGGCGCAGGAAACCGAGGGCGCCGAGGCGCTGCCCCACGGTGACGACGACGGCCCGTCCGGTGCGGGCGAGCGCCGCTCCGTTGAAGTGGGACTCACCGCTGAAGCCCCAGAGCCAGCCGCCACCGTGGAACCACACGTAGACGGGCAGCGGGCCCACTCCGTGGTCGCGGGGTCGCCAGATGTTGAGGCTGAGGCAGTCCTCGCTCTGCCGCCCGCCCTCCAGGGAGGTGCCGCCGCGGGGGTGGAGGAGGTCCAGCAACTCGGCGAACGCACCTCCCATGCCGGTACGGGGATCCGGCTGCGGCGCGCCGTCACCGAAGGCGTCCGCGTGGCGCACCCCGGTCCATGCCTGCGCCGGCTCGGGCGCCCGGAACCGTGCCGAGCCGCCTGTCGGTGCCGCGTAGGGCACACCGAGGAATGCCTCGACACCCCTGCCGACAGAGCCGCACACCTTGCCCAGCGTGGTCTCCACCGGTGCCGTACCCGTCATTTCACGGCTCCCGCGGCCAGACCGGAGACCAGGCTGCGCTGCACCAGGATGAAGGCGACCAGCAGCGGGATCGACACCACGACGCTGGCGGACATCAGCTGGTTCCACAGAGCGTCGTTCTCGCTGGCGTAGGCACGCAGTCCGATCGGCAGAGTGCGGGTGTCCTTGTTGGAGAGCACCGACGCGAACAGCACCTCACCCCAGGCCGAGATGAACGCGAACACCGCCACGGCCACGATCCCGGGCTTGGCCACCGGAAGGACGACCCGGACCATCGCCCCGAACCGGCTGGTGCCGTCGATCATCGCCGCTTCCTCCAGCTCGGCGGGGATCGCGCTGAAGTAGCCGGTCAGCATCCACACCGAGAACGGCAGGGTGAAGGTCATGAACGTAATGATCATGCCCAGGTAGGAGCCGGTGAACTGGACGCCGGTCACCCGCTGGAGCTGCGTGTAGATGAGGAACAGCGGGAGCAGGAACAGGATGCCGGGGAACATCTGGGTCGACAGGATGATCATGCCGAAGGCCCGTTGGCCCCGGAACCGCAGGCGGGCCAAGGCGTAGGCCGCGAAGGTCGCGACGACCACGGAGCAGGTGGTGGCGGTGGTGGCCACGATGGTGCTGTTGAGGAAGTACTGGGCCAGGGGGATGGTCGACCACATGTCCACGTACGGCTCGACGGTCAGCGTCGTCGGCCACCAGTGGAACGTGCCCTGCACATCCTCCAGCGGTTTGAACGACGTGGTGACGACGACGTACAGCGGCAGCAGCACGAACCCGGACAGCAGTGTCAATGTGACGCCACGGGCCCACCGGAAGGCTGTTGTCTCACGCATCGGCCTTCTCCCCCTTCGGCATGACGAGGCGGATGTAGACGAACGAGGCCACCAGCAGGACCAGCAGAAGCAGGAAGCTCATCGCCCCGCCCACGCCGAAGTTCCAGCTGACGAACGACGATTCGTAGATCAGCGGTGAGATGAGTTTCGCCTGGTCCGGTCCTGCGCCGCCGAAGAGGACATACGGAATGTTGAACTGGTTGAAGATCCACAGTGACAGCACCAGCAGCATGACCGCGTTCGGCGCCTTGATCATGGGAAGGGTGATGAGCCAGAACTGCTTCCAGCGGGAGGCGCCGTCGATCTCCGCGGCCTCGTACACCTCGGAGGGGACGACCTGGAGGGCGGCCAGCAGCATGAGGAAGGCGAACGGCCAGTACGCCCAGATCGACGTGATGATCAGCGCAGGGAACGCGTTGTCGCCGATCAGCCAGAAGGGCCGGTCGTCGAACAGATGCAGCTTGTCGACGAGCAGACTGTTCACGGCACCGTTCTGCTGGCCGAACATGAACGCCCACGCCAGCGTGCCGACGAAGGAGGGCAGGGCGTACGGGACGAGGAACAGGGTGCGCAGCAGCCCACGCCCGCGGATGTTGGAGGACAGGAACACCGCTCCGGCCATCCCGAGAACCCAGGAGCCTCCGACGACGATCACGGTGTAGAGCAGGGTGCGGCCGATGGTGGAGAGGAACTGGTCACCGATCGGGGTGGCCGAGTCGAGACCGTCGACGAAGTTCTGCAGACCGACGAACGGCGCGTCCACCCACCTGCGGATGGTGTATTGGTCGAGGTCGAGGAATCCGATCCACACGCCGAGCAGCATCGGGATGATGTGGACCAGCAGTTCCAGCAGGGCCGCCGGCAGGATGAGCCACAGTGCCAGGTACGAACGGGGCCGCTTGCGCTTACCGACAGCCGGTTCGGGACGCACGGGTGTCGAGGCGGGATCGGTCGGTTCGTCCGCCACGACCGAGTGGTGGGCTTCGCGCACGAGAACGCTTCTTTCGATGGATGGGCAAGAGGGGGTGGCCCGGTCGTCGGGCCGGGCCACCCCGGCCGATTACTTGGACTCGGCTTCCTTCTGGGCGGCGTCGAGGCGCTTGTCGATCGCGGCCTCGTCGACGTTCTTCTTCGTGGCCGCCTGCGCGACCAAGTCCTTCAGAGCCGCACCTACCGCGGTCTCGACGTCCGCTCCCTTGGCCGACATCGGCGCGGGAATCGTGTTGTCCCGAAGGATCTTGTAACGGGCCTGGTAGTACTCGTCCTCGGCGATGGCCGGGTCGTCGTAGGCGGCGGTGACCGAGGGAAGCAGTCCGTAGGACGTGGACAGATGCACCTGCTCGGTCGGGCTGGTCAGGTGCTTGACCAGTTGCAGTGCGGCGTCGACATGGTCGGAGTCCTTGGAGACGCTGATGTTGGTGCCCGCGGCGAAGCTCTGGACCGGCCCACCGCCCGAGGGAATGTCCGCCGGGACCGGCATCGGCGTCATGGCCCAGTCGGTGAACTTACGGTTCTCCAGCGTCGCTCGCGGTGCGGTCTGGAAGGTCATCGCGACCTTGCCGTTGATCAACTGCTCCAGGGCAACCGTCGGGGTCGCGATCTCCGCGGAAGCCGGCGTGGTCACACCGCTCTGCAGCAGGTCGATGTACTGCTCGGCCGCAGCGCGCTGAGGAGCGCCGTTGATGCTCGGTTGCCCGTCCTTGTCCAGGTAGGTCCCGCCGAGCTGGGCTCCCCAGATCATCATCATGTGCGGACCGACGGTGTCGCTCGCGCCGGCCACCGCCAGGCCGTACTGGTCAATGCTCCCGTCACCATCGGTGTCGACGGTCAGCTTCCGGGCGTCTTCCCCGAACTCGTCCCAGGTCTTGGGCGGGGTCTTGATGCCGGCGGCCTTGAACAGCTTGGGGTTGTAATACAGCGAGTACACGTTGGAGTACAGCGGTACCGACGTCGGGGTCTCACCTGCGACCCCGGTCGAATCAAGCGCGGCGGGAACGAACCGCTCCTTGCCGCCGACCTTCTTCAGGGTGTCGTCGTCGAACTCGACGAACGCGCCGGTCTGCTGCAGCGTGGGTGCCCATGTGTTGCCGATGTTGAGCACATCCGGACCGTCACCGCTGCTGACCGCGCTCAGGATCCGGCTCAGCAGGTCGGCGAACGGAATGACCTCCACATCGACCTTGATGCCGGTCTGCTGGGTGAACCGGTTGAGGCTCTTCTCCAGAATCGCTTCGTCGGAGGTGATCGAAGCCGACTGCTGGGTGGCCCAGTAGTGGAGTGTGACGTCCTGGTCGTCACCCGATGAGTCGCCGGAGCATCCGGTCATGAGCACCATCGTGGCCGCGACGAGTCCCGCGAAGAAGGACGGCTTTGGTACGAGTCGCAATGATCTCTCCTCATCATTGAGAAGTCGGGGCGCGGGACCGTGTCGGAACGCACGGTGTCGAGGAGCCCGTCGTAGTCGTTCAGGCCTTGCGGCCAGGTCAACGGCTTGCCCGCGATCAGCTTGTCGTGTCGTGGGCGTATCTGCGCCGCGTTGCGCTTCAGTGTGCACAGCGCGACCTGTGCAGTCACCGCATTAGACGAGCATCACTGCATGCCATTTCCGCATAGAAGGACTGCATGGCGGCGCGGCGGCAACATACGCCTCCGGGAACGAGGGGGGCACCTGGCCGGCTCACGCCCAGCGACATCTCGGAGCGCAGTGGTATCACGCTCAGCACAGCTCATCACCTGGTCGCATCGGGCGCTCTGCAGCGCGGGGCCGACGGCCGCTACCAGGTGGGCATCCGGTCACTCGTTTCTCCAGGACCTGTTCGAGCTGACCCGCAGGAATGTGCATCTGTGCATTAGGGAGGGCACTGACGCGCTCTACCTGGATCGGTTCTACTGCAGTCGGCGGGTACCGATGGTGGCGCGGGTCGGTGGCCGACTGCCGCTTCACCCGACGGCGGCGGGCAAGATGCTACTGGCCTACGAGGAACGCTCGTTCCGTGACGTGTACCTGGCCGGCACGCTGGAGCACCGCACCGCACCGCACCGCACCGCACCGCACCGCACCGCATTCGCCATCACCGAGCCCGGGCGGCTCGATCGTGAGCTGCGGAGAGTCCGCGAACAGGGATATGCGGTGACGAGGGAGGAAGTGAGGCAGCTGTTCGGTGGTGGTGCCGGTCCTGGCGGAGGACGGTTCCGCCTCGCGGCCATCGGGATCCTGATCGCTTGGCGGGGTCCGTCGAGGTCACGCGGCTGGTGGTCGCCAGGTACGCCGAAAGCCGGTACCTGGAGCGACGCGGGCCGCGACTGCCGCTCGCGAGAAGCCCGAAGCGGTCGTTCTGTTTTTGTTCGACGCCCTCAGAACTCAGAACATGGTGTTGTCGTTGGCGGAGGTGGCCGGAACGTCCTGCAACACGTCCCAGTGCTCGACGATCTTCCCGCCCCGCACCCGGAACAGATCCACGACGGCCTGCCCGCGCTCTCCGGGCGCGTTCACGTAGTGACTGTGGACGGCGACCAGATCCCCCTCGGCGACGACGCGCTTACGAGAGACGGCCAGTTCCGGGAACGCCCGGAAGTACGCCCCGAGGCCGTCCCGCGCACCGGCCAGGCCATCCGCGATGGTGGGATTGTGCTGGTGGTATTCGGCGCTCCAGTACGTGTCGAGCGCGGAAAGGTCCTTGTCGATGATGAGCCGGTCGAACGCCTTGGTGACGAGCTCCTTGTTGGAGGCGGTGAGCCACCGCGGCCCAGGTTGCCCAGTCTGCGGCCGACTGACCGTGGCGAACATGTCGTTGCCGTTCACACTGCTGTCCGGAACGTCCTGCAGCACGTCCCAGTGCTCGGCGATCTTCCCGCCCTGGAACCGGAAGATGTCGAAGACGGCCGAGCCTCGACTCCCCGGCGTCAGCACGAGGTTGGAGTGCACCACGACGAGGTCGTTCTCGGAGATGACCCGCTTGACGTCGTACTTGGCGTCGGGGAACTGCTGATGCATCGCGACAGCCAGGTTCTTCAACGTGTCGGCGCCGTCGGGTGCGGTGGGGTTGTGCTGGATGTAGTCGTCCCGCACGAACCTGTCCACGACCGCGGTGTCGCCCCGCTCGAACGCCCCCTTGAGGACGCGTACGGCAACGTTCTTCTGGTAATCGAGCCGGGCGCCGCCATCGGCGTACCCGAAGGCATGACCTGCGCTGACGGACGGCGAGGCGACGGCGGGTACGGTCGCGGCGCCCAACAGGCAGGACGCGGCGAGCGTGGCGACGAGGACGCGACGGGCAGACATGCGGGAAGTCACGATGCTCCCTTTCTCGGGATCTTGGTCTTTCCTGGCACGAGGCGGAAGGAGTGGCAGGGTCAGCCCCGCGGGCCGAACATGTAGGCGTTGGCGACGTCGATGAGGGCGGCGCCCTTGTAGGTGGGGTAGCGCTCGGTGATGGCTTTCTTGTAGG
>NZ_JBSFTY010000095.1:0-32937 GCF_053591515.1 Streptomyces sp. NPDC003011 | reverse complement strand
GCGACACGGGCGAGGGTGGACTTGCCGCAGCCGCTGGGACCGAGCAGCCCGACGGCCTCACCGGCGCCGTCGGCCTGACCGGCCTCGTCCGCACCCCGCCGGAGAGGCCGGCCGCGTGTGGCCGAACTGTGACAATGGGCTCTCACCTGCGATCCCGCACGTCCCGTCCCACTCTCCGCACCCGGTGTATACATGCAGGGTATACACCGTGTGTAGAGTCCTTTCCATGTCCATCGGTCACACCCTCCTGGGGCTCCTGGAGTCCGGCCCGCGTCACGGTTACGACCTGAAGCGCGCCTTTGACGAGAAGTTCGGTCACGACCGGCCACTGCACTACGGCCAGGTCTACTCGACGATGTCCCGCCTGCTGAAGAACGGGCTCGTCGAGGTCGACGGCATCGAGCCCGGCGACGGGCCGGAGCGGAAGCGGTACGCGATCACGGAGGCCGGCGTCACCGACGTCCAGCAGTGGCTCGCGACGCCGGAGAAGCCCGAGCCGTACCTCCAGTCCACGCTGTACACCAAGATCGTCCTCGCCCTGCTGACGCGGCGCGACGCGGGCGACATCCTCGACACGCAGCGCGCCGAGCACCTGCGGATGATGCGGCGCCTCACCGACCGCAAACGCAAGGGCGATCTGGCCGACCAGCTCATCTGCGACCACGCGCTGTTCCACCTGGAGGCCGACCTGCGCTGGCTGGAGCTGACGGCCGCGCGGCTCGACCGGCTCGCCGAGGCGGTGACCAGGTGACGCACCCCACCGGTTCCCTGCTCGCCGCCACCGAACTGCGCAAGGCGTACGGCCCGACCCTCGCCCTCGACGGCGCCGAGTTCTCCATCCACCCCGGCGAGGTCGTCGCCGTGATGGGCCCGTCCGGCTCCGGCAAGTCGACGCTGCTGCACTGTCTCGCCGGGATCGTGCCGCCCGACTCCGGGTCGATCACGTACGACGGACGCGAGATGGCCACCATGAACGACGCCCGGCGCAGTGCGCTGCGGCGCACCGAGTTCGGCTTCGTGTTCCAGTTCGGGCAGCTCGTCCCGGAGTTGACCTGTGTGGAGAACGTGGCCCTGCCGCTCCGGCTGAACGGCACCTCCCGCAAGGAGGCCGAGCGGACCGCGCTGTCCTGGATGGAGCGGCTGGAGGTCGACGACCTGCGGAAGAAGCGGCCCGGCGAGGTGTCCGGCGGACAGGGACAGCGGGTCGCCGTGGCGCGGGCGCTGGTCACCAGCCCCCGGGTGCTGTTCGCCGACGAGCCGACCGGCGCGCTCGACTCGCTCAACGGCGAGCGCGTGATGGACCTGCTCACGGACGCGGCCCGGTCCACCAACGCCGCCGTCGTGCTGGTCACGCACGAGGCGCGGGTGGCCGCCTACTCCGACCGCGAGATCGTCGTACGGGACGGGAAGTCCCGGGACATGGAGCGCGTCGTATGAGCGTGCCGCAGTGGGCGAGAGACCTTGCCATGGGCATCAGGTTCGCCTTCGCCGGCGGGCGCGAGGGGTGGGTCCGGGCGCTGTTGACCGCGGTCGGCGTCGGGCTCGGGGTGGCGTTGCTGCTGCTGACGACCGCGCTGCCGAACGCGCTGACCGCCCGGGACGACCGGGACGAGGCGCGCAACGACCTCCGCTACGGCGACACCGACACCAAGGTGCCCAGGTCGGACCGCTCCCTCCTGATCGCGGACACCGGTACGACGTTCCGCGACAAGGGCGTCCGGGGACGGGAGCTGGAGCCGGAGGGACCGCGGGCGCCGCTGCCGCCGGGGGTGAAGGAGTTCCCGGCACAGGGCGAGATGGTGGTCTCCCCCGCGTTGGAGGACCTCCTGGAGTCCGGCTCCGGAGAGCTGTTGCGGGAGCGGCTGCCGCAGCGGATCGTCGGCACGATCGGCGAAAGCGGGCTGATCGGCCCGGCCGAACTCGCCTTCTACCGGGGCGGCCAGGGCCTCGCCGAAAAGCTCGGCGGAGGCGAGGTGGGGCGGATCGAGCAGTTCGGAGCTTCCCAGCAGCAGACGTCCGAAGAGTGGGACCCCGTCCTGCTCCTGCTCATCCTCGTCGTCCTCGTCGTGCTGCTGATGCCGGTCGCCGTCTTCATCGCCGCGGCCGTCCGCTTCGGCGGCGAGCGGCGCGACCGGCGGCTCGCGGCGCTGCGGCTGGTGGGCGCCGACGGTCGCTCGACCCGGCGGATCGCGGGCGGCGAGGCCCTCGCGGGCGCGGTGCTCGGACTGGTCCTCGGCGCGCTCTTCTTCCTGGCCGGCCGCGAGGTGGCGGGCTCGGTCGAGGTGTTCGACGTCAGCGTGTACCCGAGCGATCTCACCCCCTCCCCCGCCCTGGCCCTGCTGGTCGGGCTCGCCGTACCGGCCGCCGCCGTCCTGGTGACCGTGTTCGCGCTGCGCGGCGTGGTCATCGAGCCGCTCGGCGTGGTGCGTACGGCGAAGCCCGCGCGGCGCCGGCTGTGGTGGCGGCTGCTGCTGCCGCTGGCCGGGCTGGCGATGCTCTACCCGATGATCGGGCAGGGGCG
Source organism: Streptomyces sp. NPDC003011 (assembly GCF_053591515.1). NCBI lineage: Bacteria > Bacillati > Actinomycetota > Actinomycetes > Kitasatosporales > Streptomycetaceae > Streptomyces > Streptomyces sp. NPDC003011. The sequence goes on along the minus strand of NZ_JBSFTY010000095.1, from coordinate 30,416 downwards.
CGACGGCGGTGAGTTCAACCAGTACCTGGTCACCGGCGGCGTGATCCTGCTGCTGATCGGTGTGACCGCGCTGCTGCCGTGGACCGTCGAGGCGGTGGTCGGCCGGCTCGGCGGCGGCGGCGTCGCCTGGCAACTGGCGGTCCGCCGACTTCAGTTGAGCAGCGGTACGGCGGCCCGCATGGTCAACGGGATCGCGGTCGCGGTGGCCGGCGCGATCGCCCTGCAGATGCTGTTCGCCGGCGTGGAGAGCGACTACACGAGGGACACCGGCTACGACGTGACGCGAGCGCAGATGCAGGTCACCGTGGCGGACGAGATGCCCCTCGACCAGGCCGCCGACAGGCTCCGGCGGACCGAGGGCGTGCGCCGGGTCTACGCGTACTCCGAGGGACACGTCGGCGAGCAGCGCAAGAATCCGGACCTGACCGCCCAGGTGACCGTCGGGGACTGCGCGTCGCTGCGGGAGGTGGCCGCGCTGCCCTCGTGCCGGGACGGTGACGTGTTCGCCGTCCGGGGCGCCGACTACGACACCGGCACCCCGAAGCTGGCGAAGGCCGGCCGGACGCTGTACTTCGACCCTTCCTACGAGGACGGCCCGAAGAGCGCGGAGACGCCCTGGGCGCTGCCGTCGGAGCTGAAGCAGGCGCGGACCCGGTTCGATCCGACCGGGTCCAGGCGGGGCGGCTTCCTGGTCACCCCGAAGGCGCTGCCGGCCGCGGTCGCTCCGGCGCTGAGCAAGCAGGTGTACCTCCAGCTCGACAGGTCCGTGCCGGACGCACAGGACCTGGTACGGAACACGGCGGCGACCATCAGCCCGCTGAGTGAGCCGATGGTCTGGCAGTCGGTCGAGCGGGCCGACCGCTACACCGCCATCCGCACCGGCCTGTTCGTCGGCGCCGCGTGTGTGCTGGCGCTGATCGGGGCGAGCCTGCTGGTGTCGCAGCTGGAGCAACTGCGCGAACGCAAGAAGCTGTTGTCCTCGCTGGTCGCCTTCGGCACCCGGCGGCGCACGCTGAGCCTGTCGGTGCTGTGGCAGACGGTGATCCCGATCGCGCTGGGCCTGCTGCTGGCGTCGGTGGTGGGACTGACGCTGGGCGCGGTCCTGCTGCGGATGACGGGCACCACGGTCCGGGTGGACTGGCCGAGCGTGCTGTCGATGACCGGGGTCGGCGCCGCCGTCGTCCTGGTGGTGACGCTGCTCAGCCTGCCGCCGCTGCTGCGGCTGATGCGGCCGGACGGGCTGCGGACGGAGTAGCCGTCCGCAGCGTGCCGGTGACCATGCCGGCCGGGCCGTGCGGAGGGACTCGGCCAGGGCTTCAGACGCCTTCGGACGCTCTCCCGGGTGCCGCCTGGGTGAGGAGGGCCCCGATACGGCGCAGAGTCGGCTGGGTCGCCCGGTGCAGGTCGTCCACGTCGATGCCCTCGTCGCCCAGGACGACCATCAGCGCGGTGTCGCCGACCGCGTAGAAGGCGGCGCAGCCGTGACTGCCGTAGGTGACCGTGCGGCGCAGGGTGCCGCGGGCGGTCACCTCGGCGGTGCGGCGGGCGAGGCCGAGGCCGGCCGCGGCGAGGGCGGCGAGGGCCTCCGAACCGATGGAGTCGGCGGTGTCGGCGGCGATCAGCAGTCCGTCGACGGCGGCGACGGCGGTGTCGGTGATACCGGTGACCCGTTCGCGCAGGCCGCGCATTTCGCGGATGAGGGCTTCGTGATCCATGGAATCGACGTTCCTGTTCCTGTTCGCGTCCGGTCGGGGTGCGCCTCGGCCTGCTCAGACGGAGGGAAGGGCCGGATCCGGGGCGGCGCGAGCAGCTCGTAGCCCGGCCTCACTCCCCTTGGCCTGTCGCACACACGCGTGACGTGCGGCGCCGAGGGGGGAAGGTGTATCAGGCCGGGCGCACGGTCCGTCGGGAGTGTCCCGAGCTGTCGCCGGATGACGGAAGGTGGCGTCCCAGGTCGCCCGACCGCCCTGGTCCGGCGCGCAGGTGACCGGTTCTCAGGCGTCTGCCTCCGGTGTGTCGACCACCCGTACGGGCAACGGGCGCAGCGCCTCACGCAGGGCGGCCGCCAGCTCCCCGTACTCCGCGCCGCGGGCCGCGCCGGCCCGCATGGCGAGGGCGATACGGCGGGTGGGGGCGGGTTCGGCGAAGCAGCCGGTGCGGAGCTGGTTGCTGCGGGTCGTCTCCACCTTGACGGCGGTGCGCGGCAGCAGCGTCACCCCGAGCCCGCCGGCGACCAGTTGCACCAGGGTGGACAGCCCCGCCGCCGTGGTGGTGACGGGCGCGTCCGCGCGGCCCGCCTCCCGGCAGATGTCGAGCGCCTGGTCGCGCAGACAGTGCCCCTCGTCCAGGAGCAGCAGGTTGAGTTCCTTGAGGGCCTCGCGCGGGATGCCCGCACGGCCGCCGAGCCGGTGGTCGAGCGGCGTGACGAGCACGAAGTCCTCGTCGAACAGCGGCAGTTCGACGACTCCGGGAACACCGAGCGGCACGGCGAGCAGCAGCAGGTCGAGGCGTCCGCTGGTGAGCCCGTCGATCAGGCTGGCGGTCTGCTCCTCGTGCACCTGGAGATCGAGGGCGGGGTAGCGGTCGTGGACGAGCCGGAGGACGGTGGGCAGGAGATACGGCGCGACGGTCGGGATGACCCCGAGCCGCAGCGCTCCGGTGAACGGCGCCCGCACCGCCTCCGCCTCCTCCAGCAGCGCCCCCACCTCGTCGAGCACCGCCTTCGCGCGGACGGCGAGCCGCTCACCGGCGGGCGAGAGCAGCACCTTGCGGGTGGTGCGCTCCAGGAGGGTGACCCCGAGCGTCTCCTCCAGCGCGGAGACGGCACCGGAGAGGGCGGGCTGGCTCATGCCGATGGCGGCGGCCGCGTCCCGGAAGTGGAGGTGTTCGGCGACGGCGGCGAAGGCACGCAGCTGGGCGAGACTGGGCTGCCTCCTCTTGCCGGCCGCCTTGGTCACGGCCTTGCTCACGGCCTTGCTCACGGCTTGCTCACCATCTCACTCGCGGTCACTGATAACGCTGCTCGATCAACTCGACCGATTGTAGCTATTTCCGCAATCAATGCACCGTGTGCCACGATCGTGAGCGTCCAACCCATGGGAGACACCCAGGCAATTGGGGTGTTTCCTTCGCTGCAAGGAGAGCCTGTGCTCACTGTCGGTGACAAGTTCCCCGAGTTCGAACTGACCGCCTGCGTCTCGCTGGAGACCGGCAAGGAGTTCGAGAAGATCAACCACAAGACCTACGAGGGCAAGTGGAAGGTGATCTTCGCCTGGCCCAAGGACTTCACCTTCGTGTGCCCGACCGAGATCGCCGCCTTCGGCAAGCTGAACGACGAGTTCGCCGACCGCGACGCCCAGGTCCTCGGCTTCTCCGGCGACTCCGAGTTCGTCCACCACGCCTGGCGCAAGGACCACGACGACCTCCGGGACTTGCCGTTCCCGATGATGGCCGACTCCAAGCACGAGCTGATGCGCGACCTCGGCATCGAGGACGAGGACGGCTTCGCCAAGCGCGCGGTCTTCATCGTGGACCAGAACAACGAGATCCAGTTCTCCATGGTGACCGCGGGTTCGGTGGGCCGTAACCCGAAGGAGGTCCTGCGGGTCCTGGACGCGCTCCAGACGGACGAGCTCTGCCCCTGCAACTGGAGCAAGGGCGACGAGACGCTGGACCCGGTCAAGCTGCTGGCGGGTGAGTGACCCGATGCCGCTGGATTCCCTGAAGTCGGCCCTGCCGGACTACGCCAAGGACCTGAAGCTCAACCTGGGTTCGGTCATCGGCAACTCCGAGCTGCCGGCGCAGCAGTTGTGGGGCACGGTGCTGGCGACGGCCATCGCCTCCCGCTCCCCGATCGTGCTGCGGGAGCTGGAGCCGGAGGCGAGGGCGAACCTGTCGCCGCAGGCGTACACGGCGGCGAAGTCCGCCGCGGCGGTCATGGCGATGAACAACGTCTTCTACCGCACGCGGCACCTGCTGTCGGACCACGAGTACGGGAACCTGCGGGCCGGACTCCGGATGAACGTCATCGGCAACCCCGGGGTCGACAAGGCCGACTTCGAGCTGTGGTCGTTCGCGGTGTCGGCGATCAACGGGTGCGGAATGTGTCTCGACTCGCACGAGCAGGTGCTCCGCAAGGCGGGCATCGAGCGTGAGGTCGTCCAGGAGGCGTTCAAGATCGCGTCGGTGATCCAGGCGGTCGGGGTGACGCTGGACGCGGAAGCGGTGCTGGCGGAGTAACTCGCCCTCGGTCTCCCGGGCCCCGGTCACCTCCGTGGTGGCCGGGGCACACGCCTGAGAGGCCGACCCCGCCGCCCTGCCGCTATGGGCTTCCCGCTACGGGCTTCCCGCTACGAGGCCGGTGGCGGGTCCTCCGGCGGGGACTGCACCGGGGCCGCCCCCACCGCCGTGGCCCCCCGCGGCCTCGGCGACTGCTTCAGCGCGGCCTCCTGGGGGTACGACCGCAGGTATCCCACCACCGTGTTGGTCACCGCCACCAGCGGCACCGCCACCACCGCACCGCCGATCCCCGCGACCATCCCGCCCGCCGCGACCGACAGCACCACGGCCAGCGGGTGCACCCGCACCGCGCGGCCCAGGATGAACGGCTGCAGGATGTGGCCCTCGATCTGCTGCACCGCGAGGACCACCGCGAGCGTCATCACCGCCGTGAACACGCCCTGCGTCACCAGCGCGACCACGACCGCCAGCGCGCCCGAGACCACCGCGCCCACCAGCGGGATGAAGGCGAACAGGAAGATGAAGACGGCGAGCGGGACGGCCATGGGGACGTCCAGGAAGTAGATGCCCAGGCCGATGAAGATCGCGTCGATCAGCGCCACCAGCACCGTGCCGCGGACGTAGGCGGTCAGCGTCCGCCACGCCCGCGGTCCCGCGCCCGCCACGCCCGGCCGTGCCGCCGCCGGGACCAGCCGCAGCGTCCACTCCCAGATGCGGCGGCCGTCGTAGAGCAGGAACAGCGTCGAGAAGACCGCGAGGAGGATGCCGGCCAGCGCCTCGACGACGACCGTCACGCCCTCCAGGCCCGCCGACGTGATCTGGTCGGTGTTCGCGCCGACCGCCTCCCGCAGGTTCTCCGCGATGTCGTTGATCTGCTTGTCCGTGACGTGGAAGGGGCTGTTGAGCAGCCACTTGCGCAACTCGTCGATGCCGTCCTGGACCTGGTCGGAGAGGTTGTCGATGTTCTCCATGACCTGCCAGGTGACGAACCAGCCGATCAGGCCCATGACGACGAACCCGAGGATCGCGGTCAGGACGGTGGCGAGTGCGCGCGGAAAGCCCAGCCGCATGAGCCGCGCCACCGTCGGCTGCAGCATCGCCGTGATGAGCAGCGCCGCCACGAACGCCAGCACCACCAGCTGTACCGCGCTGATGATCCGCATGAGGACCCAGAGCGTGCCCGCCAGCACCAGCAGCCGCCAGCCGGCCTCCGCCGCCACCCGCATGCCCCACGGCACGGCCTGGGCGGGGTCCGGGCGGGCCGGGACGGCGGGAGCATGGTCCGGGGGCGGTGGAACGTGGCCGACGGGCGGTGGTACGTCGTCGGGGAACGGAGCCGGTCCGGCCTCGTCGTCCTCCCGCTCCGCCCTCGCCCGGCGCTCGTTCAACCGCTCACCCATGTCGGTCAGTCCGGCACCGACCCGACCGAGCCATCCTGGCACTCGCGACATGTTCCGTCCTCTTCCCCCGTCTTTCCCCACCACTCCCCCTGGTCTCGTCCGGTCAGACCGTACATGGCGAAAGCCCCTCCCCCTGGAACGGGGAGGGGCTGCGCGCGGTCGAGGCGGGGCCGGGGCTCAGGAGCCGCCGGCCCGGGTACTCAGTACCAGTGGTTGGCCTGCCAGAACGACCAGGCCTCACAGGGGCTGCCGTACCGGCTGTCCATGTAGTTGAGGCCCCACTTGATCTGGGTGGCCGGGTTGGTCTGCCAGTCGGAGCCGACCGACGACATCTTCGAACCCGGCAGGGCCTGGAAGAGACCGTAGGCACCGGAGGAGGGGTTGACCGCCTGGTAGTTCCAGCTGGACTCGTGGTCCACGATGTTGCTGAAGCACTGCCACTGGCCGCTCGGAACCATCGAACGCGCCATCGACTGGATCTCCGCGATGGAGTACGAGCCCTTGACGGGGAAGCTGGAGGTGTTGCTGGCGGCCTTCGCCTTGGTCTCGGCCTCGGCTTCCGCCTTGGCGCGCTCCTTGGCCGCCTGCTCCGCCTTCTCGGCGGCTTCCTTCTTCTCCTGCGCGGTCTTGGCGGCCGCCTTGCGGGCCGACTCCTCCGCGACCTTCTTGGCGCTCGCGTCCGCAGCGATGGCCTGCGTGTCGGCCTGCTGCGTGAACGCGGTCTGCACCTGAGCCTGCTGACCCGCGGGGATGTCCGCGAGGAGCGTCGAGTCGGCTGCCGTCGTCTCCGCGTCAGGTGCCTGCGCGGTACTTCCCGAGGCGACTCCGACAACGCTTCCGACAGCGGTGACTGCCGTGGCCGAGGCCACTGCGAATCCCCGGACCGAAATCGGGCTCACACGGTTTTCCTTCCAGCATCGCCCGCTTCGGTGACCCTGGCGGACGCAATCGTGCCCCTGGCACTGGCCTCCCAACTGCGGGGTCACGGGAGGCGCGGGCCCGGTGGACAACTCCCTTGCGGGGAGCGCCGCGTGATAACTCGGGCGGCATACGACGACGGTATGGAGTTGGGGGGTGTTTCTTGTGGTGCCGTACCGCTGGGGGTACAGGTGTGTCGTATGCGGGGCCTGACAGGAGTGAGACTCTGCCGTAACCCGACGCCGCTAGGCAATTCTGCGTTGCGTGTGAAAGCTCACATCTCGTTTGCCCCTGGTGTTTCCGAGAAACCTCCACACGCGAAGGCGCCGCCCGGCTAGGCTCACTGCCTTTTCCGGACGGCGCCAACCGACGGGTGACTACCGCGAGTCGAACACGCGGGTCAGACGTGCCCGTCTTCCAGCATTTCGGTCACAAGGGCCGCGATCTGGGACCTTTCGGACCGAGTCAGCGTGACATGAGCGAAGAGCGGATGGCCCTTCAGTTTCTCCACGACGGCGACGACACCGTCGTACCGTCCCACCCTCAGGTTGTCCCGCTGGGCCACGTCATGGGTGAGCACCACCCGCGAGTTCGCGCCGATCCGGGACAGAACGGTCAGCAGGACGTTCCGTTCCAGCGACTGGGCCTCGTCCACGATCACGAACGCGTCGTGGAGCGAGCGGCCGCGGATGTGGGTGAGCGGGAGAACCTCCAGCATCCCGCGCGCGGTGACCTCCTCGATGACCTCGCGGCTGGTGACCGCGGACAGCGTGTCGAAGACCGCCTGCGCCCAGGGGCTCATCTTCTCGGCCTCGGAGCCCGGCAGATAGCCGAGCTCCTGCCCGCCCACCGCGTACAGCGGGCGGAAGACCATCACCTTCTGGTGCTGGCGGCGCTCCAGGACCGCCTCCAGTCCCGCGCACAGCGCGAGCGCCGACTTTCCGGTGCCGGCCCGGCCGCCCATGGAGACGATCCCGATGTCCGGGTCGAGAAGCAGGTCCAGCGCGATGCGCTGCTCCGCGCTCCTGCCCTTGATGCCGAACGCCTCCCGGTCGCCGCGCACCACCCGGACGTTGCCCTCGGGCGTGACGCGGCCCAGTGCCTTGCCGCGCTCGGACTGGATCATCAGGCCGGTGTGCACGGGGAAGTCGGCCGCCTCGGGGACGTAGACCTGCCCTTCCTCGAAGAGGACGTCCACCTGCTCGCCGGGCAGGGTCAGTTCGGACATGCCGGTCCAGCCGGAGGAGTCCGTGATGGCGAGCTCGGCACGGTACTCCTCGGCGAGGAGACCGACCGAGGACGCCTTGATCCTGAGCGGGAGATCCTTCGACACGACGGTGACGTCGAATCCCTCGGCCTGCAGGTTGCGGGCGACCGCGAGGATGCGGGAGTCGTTGTCCCCCAGGCGATAGCCGCTGGGCAGCACGCTGGGGTCCGAGTGGTTGAGCTCGACACGGACGGTCCCGCCGAGGTCCCCGATCGGGATGGGGGCATCGAGGCGGCCGTGCCGGACCCGGAACTCGTCGAGCAGGCGCAGGGCCTGCCGGGCGAAGTAACCGAGTTCGGGGTGGTGCCGCTTGGCCTCCAGCTCCGTGACCACGACGATCGGCAGCACTACTTCATGCTCGTCGAAGCGGTTCAGGGCGTGCGGGTCGGCCAGCAGGACGCTGGTGTCGAGAACATAAGTGCGCCGGTCGGGCTTGTGGCGCTTTGTGCTGGTCACCACGGAAGGACGTACCCCCTCGGATGAGGTCGGGGAGCGACGGAGTGGAGCTGGACCGGTCGTCGGCCGCGATGCGCGGGCCGGAGACCGGCCCTCCACTGCTTCTTCCGTGCTGAGACCGCACGGTCGAGCTGGTGCAAAGGGCCTCCCGGGCGGACGGCCCCGTGCCGTCCGCTGAGATCCGACACCCGTGGTTCGGGCGTCGGCCTGCTTGGTTTATGCCCTCGAACATGCGGTGCCATGCCAGCACTCATGGCGGCGCGCTGGTGAACTCCTTGTTACTTCCACCCCAAAGGGGGTACACGCAGACCCTTCGGGCGCCGTCCCTCAGCCGCCGTAACGCCGGTGGCGCGCCGCGTAGTCGCGCAGGGCGCGCAGGAAGTCGACCTTGCGGAAGGCCGGCCAGAAGACCTCACAGAAGTAGTACTCCGAGTGGGCCGTCTGCCACAGCATGAACCCAGACAGGCGCTGTTCTCCGCTGGTCCGGATCACCAGGTCGGGGTCGGGCTGGTCGCCGGTGTAGAGGTGGCGGCCGATCGTCTCGATGTCGACGGACTCGGCGAGCTCCTCCATCGAGGTGCCCTTGTCGGCGGCGTCGAGGATCATCGAGCGGACCGCGTCGGCGATCTCCTGGCGGCCGCCGTAGCCGATGGCGACGTTGACCAGTATCCCGTCGGTCGTCGCGGTGCTCTCCTCGGCCTCCTTGATGGCCTGCTGCATCCCCTGCGGCAGCAGGTCGAGCGCGCCGACGTGGTGCACCCGCCAGCGGCCGTCGGCGGCCAGGGAGCGGACGACGTCCTCGATGATCCCGAAGAGCGGGACGAGCTCGTCCTGCGGCCGGTCGAAGTTGTCGGTGGAGAACAGCCAGAGGGTGACGACCTCGACGTCCGTCTCGGAGCACCAGCCGAGGAACTCCTCGATCTTGTCGGCACCGGCGCGGTGACCCTGAGCGGTGGTGGACCCGGCGGCCTTCGCCCAGCGACGGTTGCCGTCCATCACGACGCCGATGTGCTTGGGCACCTGGGCGTGGTCCAGGTGACCTTCCACCCGGCGTGCGTACAGCCTGACGAGCAGGCTGCGCAGTTTGTCGCGCAGGTTCACGTGTTTGTCAGCCCCTCCGTGCGGTGGCGGTCCCCGCGCCCGAAGCGTAGCGCTGCGCGGCCCGGGCCCGTAATTCGGGGTGCGGTCGGCGTGTGCGGTCGGCGTGCGGTCGGGAGGCGGTCGGGCAGGGGCGCCGCGGATGTGGAATGCGTGGTGCGCGTGGGCGCCTGCGGGCGCCACCCCTGCCGGGTTCCCCGTACGGGCACAAAAAACGGGCCGGTCCGTGGGGGGGAGACGGACCGGCCCGAGGGGGGGAGTTCCACCATAACCCTTCGTAAGTGATGCTGCGTGCATCGGCGTGCCACAACTACTCTCCGGAGTTGCCCGGCGACGGCGCGGTGCGGGCCCGGAGCCCTCTTGACCATGGGTTCATGGCCGGATCACGGCGGATTCCCGGGGGCACCCCGCGGGAACGGCTTCCCTCGGGTTCCCTCCGGTGGGTGACGGCGCGTGCGAACGTCGCCTTGACGCCGGTACGACTGGTGCACGGCACCGGGCAGCCCCTTCCACGGCGCGCCACCGCCACGCTTCTTTGCTTGCGCGATGCGCCTTGGTCTGCATTCGCGTGAGCCGAACGCCTGTTCCTGGCCACGCACGCGGGTGTCAGTGCGGTGGCTTGCGGGCCTCGAAGAGGTGGCGGGTGCTGTGGGCGACGAACGGCCCCTCCGACTCGATCCGCTCGTGCAGCGCGCGCAGGTGCGGTCCGTACGCCTCGACGGTGAAGCCGGGGACCATCCAGACCACCTTGCGCAGGAAGTGGACGACGGCTGCGATGTCGTAGAACTCGACCCGGAGGCGTTCGGCGCGCAGGCCGACGACCTCCAGCCCGGCGGCTTCCGCCTCGGCGCGCTCCCGGTCGGGGTGACGGTGTCCGCCGGCCGCCTCCGGCTGGGGGCCGAGGAAGTGCTCGACGAGTTCGACGACACTGGCGGGGCCGACGTGCTGGGCGAAGTACGTGCCCCCGGGGCGCAGCACGCGGGTGATCTCGGGCCAGTCGGAGCGGACCGGATGGCGGCTGACGACGAGGTCGAAGGTCCCGTCCGCAAAGGGCAGGGGCGCGTCGTCCGGGCTCGCGACGACGGCGACACCGCGCGGTCGGAGCAGGGCGGTGGCCTTGGCGACGTTCGGCGGCCAGCCCTCCGTGGCGACGGTGAGAACGGGCGCCTCGGGGGCGGCGGCGCCGAGGGCGAAGTCGAGGACCTCTCCTCCCCCGGTCTCGATGTCGAGCACGGCCGTCGCACCGGCCAGCCGCCCGGCCATCGACCGCGCGTACCCCCACGAGGGCCGCGCCTCGGTGGCCCGTCCCTCGAACCAGGAGAAGTCCCAGCCTTCGGTGGGGACGGCGGCGCCCTCGGCGACGAGATCTTCGAACGTACGAGCGGACGACGGGGGCGCGGAACGCTGATCCGCAGCCTGCCGGTCGGGGGATGCCTGGTCGGTGGGTGCCTGGTCGGTGGGTGCCTCGTCCATGAGTCGATGGTCGCAGGGCGTTGTCAGTGGGGGCTGTTAATTTTCGGGGCATGACGAGTCAGGGCGCTTCGGGCATGCCGTACGCGGGCGGCGAGAAAGAGACACTGCGGGCCGGGCTCGACCGGCACCGGGACGCGGTGCTGTGGAAACTGGAGGGGCTGGACGACGAACAGCTGCGCCGCCCCGTGACACCGTCCGGGACGACCCTGCTCGGGCTGGTCAAACACCTGGCCTCGGTGGAGTACGGCTGGTTCGTGCAGACCTTCGGCGGAGAGGTCGAGCCGCTCTGGTTCGACCCGTACACCGAGGAGGACATGCGGACGGAGGACGACACGACGGAGCGGATCGTCGCGTTCTACGGCCGTGCCCGCGCCGCCGCCGACCGCATGATCGCCGAGCGCTCACTGGACGACCTGGGCCGGCCGGCGTGGCGGCAGGGCGAGGCGGTGTCCCTGCGCTGGGTCCTGGTCCACATGATCGAGGAGACCGCGAGACACGCGGGGCACATGGACATCGTGCGGGAACTGATCGACGGGGCGACGGGGACTGACCGCCCGGGCTGAGCGGTGGGAGCCTGTTCAGCCCGGGCGGTGGGGCAGGTCGGGGACGGTCGGCAGGTCGGGCAGGCCGGACAGCAGGTGGACCGGGCCGGGCAGGCCGGACACGTCAGGCGGGCCGGGTCACGGCACCAGGGGCCGGACCTCCCCCGCCGTGAACCGCAGGAATGCCTCCGGGTCCGGTTCGTCGCCCGTCGGCTGGAGGATCACCGCGTCGGCACCCGCCTCCGCGAGCCGCTGGACGGCCTCGGCGACCGCGCCGGCGTCCCCGGCGACACCGAGGTCCGGGACGGGGTCCAGCTTCTCGGCCGTCAGCTCGGCACGCAGCCGGGCGGCGGCGTCCGGTCCGGTGGCGGTGAGGAGGTAGACGACGACCTTGTGCGGATCGGTCCGCCCGGCGGCCGCCCTCCCCTCGTCGATGAGCCCGCGCGCCCGCCGTACGCCGTCGGGCGTGGTGGCCGCGGTGAGTACGGTGCCGTCCGCGACCTCGCCGGTGAGCCGCAGTGTGCGCGGCCCGGTGGCCCCGGCGAGCACCGGGATGTCGCCGTCACCGGCCGGCGGCCAGTCGAGGGCGACGTCGTCCAGCGCGACGTAGCGCCCGTCGGTGGTGACGCTCTCCCCCTGCAACAGGGCGCGCAGTGCGACGAGATGCTCGCGCAACAGCGTCAGCGGGGACTCGACCCGCGCGCCGACCTGCCCCATCCAGTCCTGCACGCCGTGCCCGACGCCGAGCACGGCCCGGCCGGGGAACAGCCGGTGGAGGGTGGCCGCCTCCATCGCGGTGACGGCGACGTTCCGTAACGGCACCGGCAGCAGCCCGACTCCGACCCGCACCCGCTCGGTCCAGGCGAGGGCGGCGGCCGCCGCGGAGATCCCGCCTTCGCGGAAGCAGTCCTCCCAGAGCCACAGCTCCTCCAGGCCGACGTCATCGGCGAGACGGGCGACGGACCGAAGACGTTCGGGGGGCAACTGCGGGCGGAACACGGCTCCGAGAGTGGTCATGCCAGCTTCCCTACCCGCATCGCAGCCCGCATGATCCTGCGCGGGCTCCGGGGACGCCCGCCTCGTCACCACGGTCCCGGACTCGGATACGTTCGGGTGCGTTCGGCCGGTATCGCGCGGCAGCACAGGGAGGTGACCTGCGTGGGGCGCTGGCTCGACGGACGGGGAAGACTGGTGGTGCCCGGCGGGAAGGACGCGGAGCAGGTCAGCGTGGCGCTGGAGATCGCGGCCTCCTACCGGGCCCGTACGAAGGGACTGCTCGGGCGGGACAGCGTCGACGGGGCGATGCTGCTCACCCCTGCCAGCAGCGTGCACACGTTCCGCATGCGGATGCCCATCGACGTGGCCCATCTCGACCGCGGCCTCCGCGTCCTCGCCGTGCGCACGATGAAGCCGGGCCGGCTCGGTCTGCCCCGGCTGCGTGCCCGGCACGTGCTGGAGGCGGAGGCCGGGGCGATGGCGGGGTGGGGATTGCGGGCCGGGGTGCGGGTGGAGGTCGACACCGACGCCGACGCCGACGCCGACATCGATACCGACACCGACGCCGGTCCCGGCGGGAAGTCCGAGGGGGGAGAGAAACGCGAGGAATCGCGCGAGGAATAGCAGGAAGGGGGGATGGTCGGGGGCGCTATACGACGAGGGCCAGGGACTTGGGTACGGCCTGCTCCGGGGCGGAGCGGATGTCGGCGACGGCACGGGTGGCGGTGCGGCGGAGCCGGCTCCAGCCGTCACTGGGGTGAGGGTCACCGCGGTTCCTCTGCGCGGTGACGGACGTTCGGGTGCCGAGGACAACCCCGACCGTGCGGGACGTCCGCCGCGCGAGGAGGCCACGGACGCGCGCCAAACAGCAGCACCGTCGACAGGCGGACGGAGCGCGTGGGCCAGGAGAGCACGACCAGCTGTACGACTCCGTACAGTGCCGCGGCCACCATGAGTACGGTCACGTGTGTCCCGAGGTCGGGTCAGTTCGCTGTGCGCGGGAAGGAGACCTCGACCCTTCGGTTCTTCTTGCGGCCGGACTCCGTGGCGTTGGAGGAGATCGGGTACTGCTCGCCGTAACCGCGCACCTCGAAGGTGATGCCCGGGTCGTTGAGTTCCTGGACCAGGACCGCCTGTACGGCGTTGGCGCGCTGTTTCGACAGGACGTCGCCGTGGGCGGACGAACCGAGGTTGTCCGTGAACCCGAAGACGCGGATCTTCGTCGCGTTCTGGGTCTTGATCTCCCCCGCGATCGAGGAGATACGGGCCCTCGCCTCCGCGCCCAGCTTCGCGCTGTCCTTGCCGAACAGCACCTCGGCCTGGAGCGCGAACTTCACGTCCGCGTTCGTGTCCTCGCGGCGTTCGTCCCCGCTCTGGTCCTCGACGACCTGCTTGATGTCCAGAACCTTGGGTTCGGCGAGGGTGGCGCCCTCGGGGATCTTGAGGTCGGGGTCGTTGGCGTCCACGTCGACGGGGGCGGAGGCGGTGGGTTCGGTGCCGGGGGGGACGCTGGGGTCGTCGGCGGCGTGGGCCAGGAGCGTTGTGCCGGCAAGGAGGAAGGAGGTTGTCGTGAGAATCAGTGTCAGGCGCACGTGCGTCATGGGCGGCCTCACCCGGAGATCTGGATGGAGGCAGCGGCGAAGGCGGGCATCTGGAAGGTGACTTCGGTCGTGTCGGTGGGAGGTGCGGGGAACTGCATGAAGACCGCCACGGTCTCGCCGGCCTTCACTGTCGAGAATCCCGTGGTCGTCAGGGGGCGGCCGTCCGTATCGCGCAGCACGTAGTACCGCTTCTTGCCCTTCGAATCCACGAGGGTCGCACCGCCGAGTGACCTGCCGTTCCTGATGATCTCGGTCTCGTTGCCACTCAACGAGGCGGGAATCGCCACGCCCTCGGCGCCGTCGTTCTTCAGAACCCCGTTCACGGTGACGAAGCCTCCGGAATCCCGCTCGGCGGAGGTGATCTGGAGGAGCAGTCCGTCGGGTCCCCGCAACTCGGCCAGGGGCGCCTCGGACTGGCCCTCCTGAGTACTCGGTTGAGGCCCGCTGCCCTTGGAGGCGGACGCCGAACTTTCCGGCTTTTGGTCGTCGTCACCTCCACCACCGCAGCCGGCCAGGCCGAGAGCCAGTCCAGCCGCGACTGTCAACGTGACCACCGCCCTGCAGGCCTTCGCCGTGAACCGAATGCTCATCGTTCCGCTTCCTTCATCACTTGTCGTTCGCTTGTCAGTCGGCCAGATGAACGTCGAAGAGGTCCTGCGGTTCCGGGAGAACAGTGAGCTCGTCCGGATTCAGGATCCACTCCCTGTCTTCGCAGGAGAGCTTCGGCAGCACGTCCTCGTCGGCGTCCTCTCCAGGTGACTCGAACGTGCAGAGCGGCTCGATGACGGCAGTGGCAGTCGCCTTCGAATGCAGGGTCTCAGTGCCGGGGATGAGTGAATCACCAACGGGCTCGTTCGTCTCGACGTCAACCGTGTAGCCCGGGAGAAAGCCCGGTGCCTCCCCGCAGACCGCACTGGCTTCGTTCTGTGCCGCCAGTTGGTGCGCCCGTCCGCACCCGTCGAACGGCACCCCGACGCCGTCGAAGATGGCCTGCCACTTGGCCGGGTCGAGTACGTTTTCCACCCACTCGTCGGCGAGTGCGTCCCGGGTGTCCAGAGCAGCCGCGAGTGCTGCTGCGTCCGCCGCCGTCTGAGCGCCGTTCCGGTTCGCTGCGGCCTGGCCGACCGCCAGGTAGGCGAACGCGAGAAAGAGCAGACCCGCCACCACCGTGATGTAGATGGGGAAGGCCTGCCCCGCGTCGCCGTGCCTGCGGCGCTGCTTCAGCCGGTGACCTCGGCGATCTTTGTCGTGATCGCATCGAAGATCGTCTGCCCGATGTCCGTCCCCGTAATGGCCAACACGATAGCCACCACCACCGCGATGATCCCCAGGTACTCCACCGCCGTCTGCCCCGTGTCGTTGCGGGCGGCGCGGGTCTGAAGGTGCGAGACGGTCGTGGTGATCCAGTTGCTCATGGTGTTCCCCTCCGATGGCGGCCGACCGGCGAGCGATCAGCTCAACGTACGACGGAACACCACGCCGTGCCGAGGGCCCGTGGGCCCAATTCCGGGCCCAGAAACGGCCCCCGCCGCCCTCCCCTCGCGTCAGCACTGGTCACCCCGCCCCGCGGAGCCACTTGGCTGTCGCCTCGGTGCGGCTCGTGCTGTGGAGTTTGGCGAAGATGCGGTTGATGTGGTTCTTGACCGTCTTCTCGCTGATGAAGCAGGCGGCGGCGATCTGCTGGTTGTTCATGCCCGATGCGATCAGGTCCATGATCTCCGCCTCCCTCGTACTCAGCCGGAACCGCGACCGATCCGACTGTCCCACACCCGGTTGCACTCGTGAAGGGCTTTCCGGAGAATTGGGAGGCGACGGGATACGCGGGAAGGGTAAATCGCCTGGCACGGGCGGTAGTTCCCTTTGCTGGCGAGAAGAAGTGGAAGGCTGAACTTCGTATGCGGTCGCACTGGTCGCACGCAGCCGCGCCAGCAGCGCTCCCGCCGCCGTGGGGGTGAAGTGGGGGCGGCCCTCCGTGATGTCCCGTACGGCGGACACCAGTTGGTCGGCTGTGAACTCGCCGTGGACCAGGTAGCCGCCGGCGCCTCGGCGCAGGGCTTCCTCCACGGTCTCCGGCTCCCGGCTGTAGGTCAGCATCATCACCGGCGCGATCCCCACCAGGTACGGGAGCGCCGCGATGCCGTCCATGCCGGGCATGCGGACGTCCAGCAGGACGACGTCGGGGCGGTGGTCGTACGTCGCCTCGCAGGCCTGGTGGCCGTCCGCGGCCTCCGCCACGACCGTGAGGTCCGCGCGGCCGGAGAGCAGGGCGGTCAGGCCGGCTCGGACCACGGGGTTGTCGTCGGCCACGACGACCCGCAGGCGCGGGGCCGCGGCGGTCGTGGCGGGCGCGGGGGGCGGTGGGGTTCTCGGGTACGTCGACGTCATCGGATTCCTCGTCACGGGGTTGCGGGGGGCCGTGCTGCCAGGGGAAGTTCCAGGAGGACCTCCGTGCCCTTCAGGTGCGTGCCCCTGCCGATACGGATGCGGGCGCCCACCGATGCCGCCCGCTCGACCATGCCGACCAGGCCGAAGTGGCCCGACCGGCGGAGCTCTTCGAGGGTGGTGTCCGGGGGGAGGCCGCGGCCGTCGTCGTGGACGCTGATGCGCAGGACGCCGCCGTGGACTCCCGCGTGGACGTCGATGCGGGTAGCGGCGGCGTGGCGGTGGGCGTTCTCCATGGCCTCCGTGGCGATGGTGAGGAGGTGGCGGGCCACGGCGGGCGGGACCGGCGGCGGGGGCTCCGTCCGGTCGCCGGTGGGGTGGTACGCCGTCGGCAGGGCGGTACGGGTGCCGAAGTCGTGCGTGCGGGCGGCCAGTTCCGTGAGGATGTCGGTGGTGTGGCCGGGATCCGGCCCGCTCCGCAGGTCGGCGAGGAGTTCCCGGGACTCGGCGGCCGCCCTGCGTGCCGAGCGGGCGACGAGTTCGGCCTGCTGCTTGATCAGATCCGGATCCATGCGCGGGGCGCCCGCGGAGTGCGCCAGGCCGTCCGCGGCGAGGGCCACGCCGTGCAGGGTCTTGGCCACGGAGTCGTGCATCTCCCTGGCCAGGCGGGCCCGTTCGGCGTTCACCGCCTCCGTCGCGGCCAGGCGGGCCTGCACGGTGGTCAGGGCCTGGGTCGCGGTACCGAAGCGGAGCATCAGGTTGCGCAGGGTGGAGCCCACGGCTCCCGTGATGACGCAGAAGCCGGGCAGGAGCAGGGATTCCGCGAGGCCGGCGCGGGCGTCGCCCAGGGTGGCCTGGACGAGCAGCAGGATCAGCGACTGGAGGGAGGCGAAGACGGCGGCTCCTCGCCAGCCGTAGACGATGCCGGCGAGGAGCGGGGTGCAGACGCTGACGTAGGCGAGGGTGGTGTCCGGGCCCGCCGAGACCAGGAGCAGGGAGCCGAAGAGGGTGTCCGCGGCCAGCAGGGTGGGGTGGCGCAGGAGGAGGGGGCCGAAGCGTTCCCAGTCCCTGAAGAGGACGTACGAGCCCATGAAGGTGACGACGACGGCGGCGCCGACGAGGCGGACACCGAGGCCGGGGGCGGCGTTCAGGAGGGCGGCGGGGGCGGCTACGGCGATCATGGCCAGGCGGAAGCCGAAGACGTGACGGCACATGGCCTGGAGGGCGTTGACCTGGAGGGGGATGGGCGGGGCGGTCGGGGTCGTCGGGGCGGGGTCCGGTGCGCGTTCGGTCGCGGGGTGCGGTCCGTGTTCAGGGAGGGGTTCCCGGCCCGCACCACCGGGACCACTGCCACTACTGCCACTACTGCCACTACTGGCACCACCGGCACCACCGGCACCATGGGAATCACGAGCACCGGCACTCCCCGTCCCGCCTGCCCCCTCCCGCGCGGGAACCTCCCGTTCCCGGAGGGCATGACCGCCCTCGGTCGGCGTCCTCGTCGTCGGCGTCCCCGTCGCCGGCGTTCCAGTCCTCGGCGTCCCCGTCGTCGCCCTCGTTCTCGTCCTCGCCCTCACGTCTCCCTCCCCCCTACTCCCCCGTGATCGATCCGAAGTCCGTCCCCGAGCCGAGCAGCAGCCCCGCCCCCAGCAGGATCATCGTGGCCGGGACCATGAACGTCGTGATCATCATCGTGGCCTTGGGGACCGCGCGGGCGGCCTTGCGGCGGGCGTTCTGGGCGTCTGTGCGGCGCATGTCCTTGGCGAGGGACACGAGCGTGTCGACGATCGGCGCCCCCAGCTCCTCCCCCTGCTGCAACGCCGTCACGAACATCGCCACCTGTTCGGAGTCGTTCCTGCGGCGCAGTTCCGCGAAGGCCTGGCGGCGGCTCATGCCGAGGTCCATCTGACGGAGGGTAATGCGCAGTTCGTCCGCCCAGGGACCCTCGTACTTCGAGGCGACGCGGTCCAGGGCCTGGCGGAAGCCGAGGCCCGCGCTCACCACGACCGCCAGCACGTCCAGGAAGTCCGGCAGGGTCCGTTCGATCACGTCCTTGCGGATCCGGATCGCCGACCAGATGCCGACCTCCGTCCAGAAGGCGCCGAACGCCAGCAGCAACAAGGCCACCAGGACGTCGCCCCGGAGCAGGAACACCAGGAAGCCGACGCCGCCGAGGACGCCGTAGACCGCGCGGCGGGCCGCGTAGCGGTCGATGGTGAGGCCGCCGGGGTTGCCCGCCAGGTCGATCTTGCGGCGGTACTTCGCGACCTGTCCGGGGCCCATCAGCCGCAGCACCGCGGGGGCGTAGCGCATGCCCAGGCGGTCGATCACGGAGTCCATCGCACCGGTGCGGGTGGCTCCGACCTCCAGGGCCAGCACCAGGTCGCTGGGCAGTTTCGCGTCCGCCCGGTACATGCGGATGCCGGTGAAGGCGCCCCACACGGAAAGGCCCATCAGCAGGGCCAGCACAAGTGCCATCGCTCGCGATCCCCTCTCGGCCGCTCAGACGTCGATGCGGGACAGGCGGCGGATCAGGATGAAGCCCACCGCGTACAGCGCGAACGCCACGATCACCGCCGTCTGGCCCACGGGGGAGCCCGTCATACGGTCCAGCGCGCCGTCCTTCACCCCGTTCATCAGGAACAGCGAGCCGACCCCGAGGACCGGGACCGCGTACGACGTCATGCTCACCTGGGACAGCTGGGTGCGGACCTCACGCCGGGTCTCCTTGCGTTCCTCCAGGGTCTCCGTCAGGTTCCGCAGGGCGCTCACCACCTGGCCGCCCGCCCGGTTCGACAGGACCAACGTCGTGACCAGGACGACCAGTTCGCGGGACGGGAGGCGCTCGGCCATCTCGCCGAGCGCGTCGTCCATCGTCGCGCCCATCGCCAACTGGTTGGCCACCTTCGCGAGTTCCTCGCCGGCCGGTGCCTCCAGCTCCTCCGCCGCCATGCCGATCGCGGTCCGCAGGGCGAGGCCCGCCTGGGTGGCGTTGGCCAGGATGCGGGACATCTCGGGGAGCTGGTTGATGAACTTCTCGATGCGTTTCTGCCGTTGCCAGGTCAGGAACTGCAGGGCCGCCCAGATGCCCAGCAGCCCGGCGATCGGGCCGAAGAAGGGCGCCAGGGTGGCCTGGCCGATCAGCCACAGGCCGGCCACCCCGGCCAGCATCCCGGCGAAGAACTCCCCCGGGGTGATGTCCAGGCCGGTCGCCGCGAGCCGCAGTTCGAGTTTCCGGCCCGTCTTCGTCCCGCGCAGCCGGCGGTCCAGGTTGCGGAAGCGGCGCCGGCGGCCGGTCACCGGGATCTGGCCGGCCGCCGACAGACGCTCGACGAGGGCGGCCCGCTGTGCCCTGCCCTTGGCGTAGGTGTGCACGCCGGTCACGGCGAGGACGCAGGTCAGCAGGGCGACGCCGGTGGTGAGCGTGACGAGGGTCTGGAGATCCATGGGGGCGGTCCTACCTGGCTTCTCGGATGGCTAGCTGATCTGCGGACTGGGCCACGCCGAAGGCCTGGGGGGTGGGCTGGCTCGCCATGTAGAGGCGGTCGGCGGTGCGGCGCGGGAGCGGGAAGTGCTGGTAGGCGCCGTGGATCCGGCCGTCGGCCGCCATCGGCCGGGCGTCGAAGCGGGCGACGGTGACCAGCCGGTACGGCTCGCTGCCGCGGCTGTCGAGCACCGCGATCTCGGTGACGCGGCGGACGCCGTCGGCGAACCGGGTCAGCTGGATGATGACGTCGACAGCGCTGTTGATCTGGTCGTGCAGTGCCTCGAAGGGGATCTCCACCTCGGACATGGACGCCAGGGTCTTCAGCCGCATCAGCGCGTCCTCGGCGCTGTTGGCGTGCACGGTGGCCAGGGAGCCGTCGTGGCCGGTCGACATCGCCTGGAGCATGTCGAGGGACTCCCCGCCGCGGACCTCGCCGACCACGATCCGGTCGGGGCGCATCCGCAGCGAGTTGCGGACCAGGTCGCGGATGGTGATACGGCCCTTGCCCTCGACGTTCGCCGGACGCGCCTCCAGCCGGACCACGTGCCGCTGCTGGAGCTGGAGTTCGGCGGAGTCCTCGATGGTGATGATGCGTTCCGTGTCGGGGATGAGCCCGGACAGGGCGTTCAGCAGGGTCGTCTTGCCGGTGCCCGTCGCGCCCGAGACGATGATGTTGAACCGCGCCTGCACCAGCCCCGCGAGCAGATACAGCATGTGCTCGTCGAGCGAGCCGAAGCCGGCCAGCTCGCTGAGCGTGAAGGAGCGCGGGAAGCGGCGGATGGTGAGGATGGCGCCGGTGAGGGACAGCGGGGGGATGATCACGTTGACCCGCTCGCCGGAGGGCAGCCGGGCGTCCACCATCGGATTCGACTCGTCCACCCGCCGGTTGACCGTCGACACGATCCGCTCGATGGTCTGCATCAGCTGGTCGTGGGAGGGGAAGCGCAGCGGCAACTGCTCGACGCGGCCCCCGCGTTCGACGAAGATCGCGTCCGGGCCGTTCACCATGATCTCGGTGATCGACGCGTCTTCGAGCAGCGGTTCCAGGATGCCGAGGCCGAGTGCCTCGTCGACGACCCGGCGGATCAGCTGGGAGCGCTCCACCGTCGACAGGACGGGGCCCTCCCGGCTGATGATGTGCCCGAGCACCCGCTCCAGCCGCGCCCTGCGCTCGGCCGCCGCCAGCGCGCTCATCTCCGCGAGGTCGATCTCCTCCAGGAGCTTGGCCCGGTAGGAGGAGACCAGGTGGCCGTCCTCGCCCCGGTTGCCGTTCTCCTCGGGGGAGTTGATGCGTGAGCGCAGGCTCATGGGCTTCCTCAGTGGTCGAGCGGCATGGTGGCGGTCTTCTGGGCGGTGCCGAAGTCCCAGCCGGGGACGAACTGCGGGATCGCGATGGTGGCGGTGACCGTGACCTCGTCGGCGCCGTACGCCTGCGAGCACGTGGTGTCGTCGGCCAGCCAGCCGCTGACCGCGTTCTGGCACCCCTGCTGGGCGCTCTCCTCCAGCGAGGCGGCGCGCGCCCCGGCCCGGGCCGCCGTACCGGCCTGCTGGGCGGTGTAGGCGATGAGCCCGATCTGTACGCCCGCCATCGCGACCAGGATCAGGATCGGGATGAACCCGAGGTACTCCAGAGCGACCTGGCCCCGGTCGCGGCCACCACAGCGGCCGCCCCCGCGGCGGACCCGGCCCTTCCCGTCGTCGTACGGCATCTCAGTCCTTCACCTCCTCCACGGCACCGGCGTGGCCCGTCACGTCGAAGGGGAAACCGATGGAGCCAGGGAAGAGCACCGGGACGTGCAGGATGACGTCGGCCGTGACATAGCCACCGCTGGTGGCGCAGGTGACCTCGCCCGTCCACGCGCCCGGCAGCTTGTCCAGGCCCGCCTGCTCGCACGCCGCACCCCGCTCCCCCTCCGGCACCGCCGTCGCCGCCCGTACCGCCTCGTCCGCAGCATTCCCCGCCAGCGTGAAGGTGTATCCCAGCAACACGAACTGCCACATCAGCACCAGTGTCAGGATGATCAGCGGGGTCATGCCGAGGAACTCGACGGTGACCTGGCCCGCGTCGCGCCGGCCGGCCCGGCCGCTGCCGGCGGCCCGGTCGCCGTCCCGCCGCCCGATGACGGACGCCCGCATCCCTACCCCCCGAGTTCTCTGCGCCGCCGGAAGCCGGCCGCGCGCCGGTCGCTCCGCTCGCCCCGGTCGCCCCGGGAGCGGCTACCGCGCCGGGCAGCGCCCTCGGGGGCCTTGACCAGGCCCAGTTCCGCCGCGAGCCCCCACAGGGCCTGTTTCACCGTGCTCCTGCTGTCGAGTTCGTGGACGCGGCCGGCGTCGACCGCGCCCTGGAGTTCCTTGAAGTTGGCGGGGATCGCGGTGGCGGCGACGGCCGTGCCGGTGATCTTCTGGATCAACGGCGGCTGGATCTCCGTACCGCGGGTGTGGCGGTTGACGACGACGGTGGTCTCCTCGGCCTTGCGGATCTGCAGCCGGTCCCACATCCGGACCGTGCGCTTGGCACCCCGGACCGCGACCACGTCCGGGGTGGTGACCAGCAGGGCCGTGTCGGCCATCTCGACGGCCGCCGCGCCCGCGCCGCCGAGCTGGGCTCCGCAGTCGACGACGACGACCTCGTAGCGGGAGCGCAGGGCGCTGACGATCTGGCGGGCGGCGCGGTCGGTGACCTCCTCGCCGCGTTCGCCCTCGGCGGGGGCGAGCAGCAGGGCGACGCCCGTGTCGTGCCGGAAGACGGCGTCGGCGAGGACGCGGGGCGAGATGTCGGTGATGGCGGCCAGGTCGACGACCGAGCGGCGGAACTGGACGTCCAGGTAGGAGGCGACGTCCCCGGTCTGCAGGTCCATGTCGACCAGGGCCGTGCTGCGTCCGGACGCCTGGGCGGCGAGCGCGAGCTGGACGGCCGTGAGGGTCGCGCCGACGCCGCCCTTGGACCCGCTCACCGTGACGACGGTCCCGCCGACGCCGGTGAACACGTCGGCGCCCGCGCCCAGATGACGTCGTACGCCCACCGACCACTGGGCGACCGCCTGGACCCGGCTGGCCAGCTCCTCGTAGCCGAGGGGGAGAGCGATCAGGCCGCGGGCACCGTAGTCCATGGCGGCCTGGAAGAGGCCGGGGCTGACGTCGGAGGTGACGAGGATGACCCCCACGGACGGGAAGCGCAGGGCGACTTCACGGATCAGCTCCAGGGCGGGCACCGGGCCGATGCGTTCGTGGACGACGACGACCTCGGGCAGTTCGTCGATCGACTCGGCGGCGAGGCGGGCGAGGGTGTCGATGAGCTGCGTGGAGTCCGCCACCGGGGCGACCGGTTCGGCGTCCGGGAGCTGGCTGAGGAGTGTGGTGAGGGAACGGACCGCGTCCGCGTCGCCGACAGCCGGGAGGATCCTCGTGGGCATGGCGGCCTCTCACTTGTCCTTGGCGAGTTCGTAGGTGCGGTCCTGCTCCGGGACGGTGGTGTCGGTGCCGGGCGCCACGAGCGCGAGGCGGACCTCCTCGGCGAACGACTCCGCGTACGTGATGCGCTGGGCGTCGACGGTGGTGAGCGCGAAGGTGATCGGGACAGCCTCGGTGTCCTGCCGGGTGCGGTCGCTCTCGTCCGGCTTGAGCGCGGTCAGCCGGCCGACGTCGATGACCTTGGCGTTGGTCACGATGACCTTGGACTGGGCGGGGTCGCCCTCCCGCTGCCCCTCGAAGGTGGCGTACACGTTGACCGTCGCACCCGGCGTGATCTTCCCCGCCACCCCGGTCGCCGCGTCGATCATGATGGCGACCTCCTGCTGCCCGGGCCGCAGGGCGGGCTGGTCGACGATCATGTCGCTCTGCAGCAGGGAGCCCGCCTTCAGCGTGGTGACCGCGATCTTGCCGCGGATGTCGGCGAGGTCGGTGACGGCGGTGTCCGGCAGCCAGCGCTCGGGCATCTCGGTCTTCTCGAACTGGCCCGCGCTGAGACTGGTGTAGGGCGGCACGCTGGTCTTCAGCCGGTACGCGGCGACCTCGGGGCCGACCTTGGACTGCACGTCGTTGATGACGGACAGCACGCCGGCGAAGGCGCCGAGCGCGCACAGGACCGACAGAAGCAGGAGTATCACGCCGCGGCGCTGACGGGAGTTCATGAACCGTACAACCTCATCGGGGGGGTTGGGTCTGGCGGAGGCAGGGGTCCGGGTCGGCTCACCCGGCGGGCAGTTGGTTCCGGTACGCGGGTGACGCGGGTGACGCGGGTGACGTGTGGTTTTGGTACCCGGGCGACAGGGCTGCCGGGCGGGTCCGGGACCCGGGCGCCAGGGCCGAGGCGTGGTGCTGGTGGCCGGGCGGCACGGCCGACGCGGCCGGCGGGGGCGCGGTGGCGGAGCAGAAGACGCAGCGGTCGCCGATGACCTCGATGCCGCACCAGTGGCAGATGTTCTGCCGTACCGAGGTGACCAGTTGGTAGAGGACCGAGAGGTCGGGCAGGAAGGCGCAGAACTCGATCACCTTGCCGGTGCCCCACCACAGCGCGGACTCGGCGGGCAGCGGGACCTCGCGCAGCCCCTGGACGCTCCAGGACGTGGCCAGGGTCGCGCTGACCCAGTCGGACTGCAGCTGCCCGCGGGCGACCAGCATGGAGGTGGCGAACTCCGGGCCCGCGAGGGTCGCGCCGGGCGCGATGCGTACGAGCTGCGGCTGCGGGTGGGCGAGCACCCCGAACTGGCTGCCCGGCATCCATGACTTGGCGTGCGACTTCAGGCCCACGGGCACCCGGTCGAGTCGTGCGACGGAGCCGAGGAGAGCGCCGGCGTGCAGGTAGTGGGTGAGCAGCCGGGCGGCCGAGGCGAGCACGCCGGGGCTCAGGTCGCAGGAGGCGAGCTGCCGCAACTGGCGGGCCAGGACCGCGAGTCCGAGGGGCGGCAGATCGGGCCGGAACAGGGCGATCCGGTCGCTCTCCAGGAGGGAGCGGACGGTGTGCAGCCGTCGCTCGACCGCCCGGGGGACGGCCTGCGAGCACACGACGATCACATGCCCGTGCTGGTCGATCAGCGCCTGGAGGGCGGCCAGCGACCGGTCGAGCGGCTGCCGGTCCAGGTCCGGCAGGACGGCGGCGGGCACGGTTCGGTCGTCCTGCGGCGGCAGCGCCATGTCGGCGCTGGTCACAGCAATGGCAGTTGGCACGCGCAGCTCCCGAATCCCCATGCCCGTGGGCCCGTCCGGCGTCACTCCGGCGCACCCGGTCGACTTCACTGCGTGACTTCCTGAGCACTGTATCCACGCCCCTGTGACCGGAGAACAGCGTTTCTGTGACTTCCTGCTGGCGTTCGCAGCCAAAAAGGCGGCGATTTCAGCCCAGATGGGGCGCAGTTGCCGCAACACCTTCGGTCTCCCGGCCGAGTTGACGCGGCCCGCACCGCGAGACCCTTGACAGGCGAATTGGTCTGGACCAACTTGTAGGGGCAGCGGTGGCCACCGTCGTTCCCCGTCCCTCTCCCCCACCGGAGGCACCAGTGCACCGCGACCCAGGCATGCCCGGACGCAGACGGACACGAACCTTCGCCGGCACCCTCGCCGCGACGCTTGTCGCTCTCACCGCCCAACTGGCGGGCGCGGGCCCGTCCGCCGCGGCGGACGTCAACAACGTGAAGAACGCCGGCTTCGAGTCGGGCACCGCCGGCTGGACCTGTTCCGCCGGCAGCGGTACGACGGTCGCGTCCCCGGCGCACGGCGGCTCGGCCGCCCTGAAGGCGACCCCGGCCGGGCAGGACAACGCCCGGTGCACGCAGACGGTGGCGGTGCGGCCCGGCTCGACGTACACGCTGAGCGCCTGGGTGCAGGGCGGGTACGCGTACCTGGGCGTGACCGGCACGGGTACCACGGACGTCTCGGCCTGGACCCCTGACTCGTCGTCGTGGAAACAGCTCTCGACCACGTTCACCACCGGCTCCTCGACGACCTCGGTGACGCTGTACACGCACGGCTGGTACGGACAGGCCGCCTACTACGCGGACGACGTGTCGGTGTACGGCCCGGACGGCGGCGGTGGCGGCGGCGGCGACCCGGAGCCGACGGTCCCGGCGGCACCGGCGGGCCTGGCCGTGTCGGGGACCTCCTCCTCGTCCGTCTCCCTGACGTGGAGCACGGTCTCCGGCGCCACGGGCTACCAGGTCTACCGCGACGGCACGAAGGTGACGGCGGTGACGGGGACGTCCGCGACGGTGACCGGCCTCGCGGCCTCGACGTCGTACTCCTTCCAGGTCACGGCGACCAACGCGGCGGGTGAGTCGGCGAAGTCGGCGGCGGTGACGGGGCGGACGTCTTCCGGTGGCGGCGGGGGCGGCGGGACGGTGCCCAAGCATGCCGTGACGGGCTACTGGCAGAACTTCAACAACGGCGCGACGGTCCAGAGGCTCTCCGACGTGCAGTCCGCGTACGACATCATCGCGGTGGCCTTCGCGGACGCGACGACGACTCCGGGCGCCGTGACCTTCACCCTGGACTCGGCCGGCCTGGGCGGCTACACGGTCGACCAGTTCAAGGCGGACGTGAAGGCGAAGCAGGCGGCGGGCAAGAAGGTCATCATCTCGGTCGGCGGCGAGCGGGGCGCGGTGTCCGTGAACGACTCGGCGTCGGCGACGAACTTCGCGAACTCGGTGTACTCCCTGATGCAGACGTACGGCTTCGACGGCGTCGACATCGACCTGGAGAACGGGCTGAACGCGACGTACATGACGCAGGCGCTGCGGGCCCTGTCGGCGAAGGCGGGCCCGTCCATGGTCCTGACCATGGCCCCGCAGACGATCGACATGCAGTCCACGTCCAACGCCTACTTCCAGACCGCGCTGAACGTGAAGGACATCCTCACGGTCGTCAACATGCAGTACTACAACAGCGGTTCCATGCTGGGCTGCGACGGCAAGGTGTACAGCCAGGGCACGGTGGACTTCCTGACGGCCCTCGCCTGCATCCAGCTGGAGGGCGGCCTGTCCCCGTCCCAGGTCGGCCTCGGCCTGCCGGCGTCACCGAGCGGGGCGGGCAGCGGATACGTGTCCCCCTCCGTGGTCAACGCGGCCCTGGACTGCCTGACCCGGGGCGCGTCCTGCGGCTCCTTCAAACCGGCCCGGACGTATCCGGACCTGCGGGGAGCCATGACATGGTCGACGAACTGGGACGCGGCGGCGGGCAACGCGTGGTCCAACGCGGTGGGGGCGCATGTGCACGGGTTGCCGTAGGCAGGGCGGGGGGTGAACTCAGCGAGCTGAACTGAGCGCAGGGTGCGGCGTTACGGGGGGCGCCGCACCCGTGCCTCGGATCAGCCGTTCCCGCACCCGGCCGAAGAGTGCGAGTGATCTTGCCATTGAGGCTTGCCCCAGGATGCCGTGAAGAAATAGATCCACCAGATCGGGTTGATGAAGTTGAGCCAATTCTTCCTATTCTTCAGGTGACGCGCCCAGTAGGCGTCCTGCTTCTCTACGGAACCTATTCTCCCAGCAGGGGCGTAGCCGAAGGTCGGAACGAGGTCACGTACCGTCGGGGGACGCCACATGCGGAGAACGTAGACCATCCAGGCGCCATGGGATGCCGACAGCCCTGACGGCCTGACGTCGACCCGAGATCCGTTACAGCAGATGATGATTTCTCTAGATGAAACATCGGCCCTCATCGCCCGCAACGCTTCGAACACGTTGTCACCAGTTGCGGTCGACTCGACACCGGCGGGAGAAACCAGTCGAAGACGCCAAGGACCGTCCCCCTCAACCAGCATCCGCCACTCATTCTCCCGACCATCCACTTGAACACAGATGGGGAACTCTTCGTTCATTCGACGTATCCCGGGTTCTCGACAACTTCCCCTGTACGCAAACCGTAACGCCAGCGTTCCGCACGGACAATGTTACTCGCATCAACACTCCTGAAGATGACCTCCCGTTCCGATGGAAATCCTGTACCGTTTATGAAGGATCTAATGGCACCTCCGAGCGCCTTATTGACGTCCACACCATAGCCGTTACCGCGAATCTCGTACACCCAAGTACCACGCCCCCTTGCCGACTGCGGGAAGTTACCCGCCTCGCTGGCGCTCTTACTGGTACCAACCCAGTTGGATGGCGTGTCATGGAGGCTATACTTCCCAATATCTTCATTAACACCCTTCGGCGAAAAGCCGTTCTGGAATACCTCTTCAGGCGGTCGGGCATCCCCTCTGTATACAACTCTTGGTTCGATCACCGCCCTGCGCGGGACGTTGAATTCGTCAGCGACAGCTTGGCGACATGGCGTGAGACCTTCAGGGTCGATCGCTTCCAGCGGATTGTGGACGTAGGCGGTTGGATTGGGCGCCGGTGCGAGCCCGAGAGGGTCGGGGGTCAGGTAGCGGGCGGTTTCGGGGTCGTAGTGGCCCGCACTCGCCGTAGGCGTACGTCAGTTCGCGGCCGTCGACCGTCTCCGAGCGCACCCGGCCGTAGCGGTCCCGCAGCAGGGTGAGCGTGGTGCCGTCCGGGCCGGCGGCCTGGGCGAGCTGGTCGGTCAGGTCGTACGCGTACGTCGTGACCTGCCCGGCCGCGTCCTTGCGGATCGTCTGGCCCATCTCGTTGCGCTCGAAGGTCACGGTTTCGCCGACGGCGTTGGAGCGGGAGGTCAGGCGGCCCGCCGCATCGTACGTGTAGGTGAGGGTGCGGTCGTCGAAGTCCGTCTCTGCGGCCAGGCGTCCGGCCGCGTCGTAGGAATAGGTCCAGGTCAGGCCCTGCGGCTTGGTGACTCTCGTCAGCCGCAGTTCCTTGTCGTGGTCGAATTCGTAGCGCACCCCGTCCGGCTTGGCGGGCGGGACCAGGCGGGCTGGCTTGAGATCCCGCAACCAGCAGGCGGAGGCCCTAATGACATGGGTTGATCCTCGGCGAGGAGAACAGACATCAATTTCTTGTAGATTATTGCCGGTACCAGTCCTCGCCGCCGCTGGCGAGAGACCTTCTCAAGAAGCTCTCCAAGGAGGGAGAGATCCATGTGCGACTGTCTGTTTCATGGTCCCAGACGAATACGTCATCCCTCGCCGGGATCCGAACGAATGCGAACTGATCCCCGCCTCCGTTGTCTCCGAAGAACATCAGTGGCTTAAACGGCATGTACAAGGCGCGAAACTGCTCGTTGTTACGGAACGCCGCGTTCTCGGCCATAATTTTCTCGGACGTCCACACCAATTCCGTACCGAAGTTGGCTTCGATTCCGTCAGTTTCGCCGAGAAAAGCTCGAAGTGTATGGGGAACTTGTTGCCCTAGGCGGCTTTCGATGTCGGACAGGGAGCCTTCCGTTGCCGGATTGTGTAGCTCGATGTCATCGAATTCCGCCAGCAGTTCGCGCCACATGATACTGTCTTCCTTGACTGTCGTTACCTGATACGAGGGCTGAACCAGTTTCCGAGCGTATCATCAATGGCCGTAGCGTGATCCAGTACCTGTTGCCGCGTCGGGCTCGGATGCGCATCATAGAATCGATTCCAGGCCACGCGCACCTCACTCAAGTGAATGCGGCTATTGATATCACCCTTCGGTATTCCGCGAAGGTTTTCCAGAGAATGAATCTCGTCCGGAGAGAACAGCCCTGGGTAGCGCCGTAGGACCTGCTGCTCAATAGCATGATGAACTACTACGTTCCCTTGGTCGGATGAGCCGCGAAAAACGCGGCTCTGTAATTATGGCTTGTGGCACTGACGACGCTCGCCTCCTCGCGTAGGGGTACATCCTTGCCCAGGACAGTTTCGTTTCTGGCCGCTGCATTCTTCTCCGCGTCCTCGCATGGTATGAGTCCCAGCGGATCGGTCCAGACATGCGGATTGTGGACGTAGATGTCTGGGTTGGGTGCCGGTGTGAGTCCGAGGGGGTCGAGGGTGAGATATCTGGCGGCTTCGGGGTCGTAATGGCGGAAGTAGTTGTAGTGCAGGCTCGTTTCCGGGTCAGAGCAGGTGGTCCGCTTTCCCCGCCTTGATGTCGAGGATCATCGTGCGGAGCGCTTCGCGGGAGTCGGTGAGGTAGGCGTCCTCGGCACCGGCTATGGCGATGTAGGCGTTGCCTTGGGGGTCGGTGCCCAGGCGGAAGCAGTTGTTGCCCGGGTCGCTTGAGTGCCGCCGTACGGCATGCGCAGGGCGGATTCGTGGACGTATGCCACGTACGGCAGCGGCTCCGGCCGCTCGAAGACCAGCTTGCGCTCCATGCGGTGCGCGACACCCAGCTCGATCTCCAGACGGCTCAGTGGCGGCAGCACGGCAGCGAAGACGGCACGGGCGTATGCCTCGGTCTGGAGGAGTCCCGGAATGTGCATGACCTGAGCGGTTCGTACGCGGACGGCATGCCACTCCAACTCGGCGATGTCCAGAAGTCCCGACGGGAGCGTTCCGCGGTGGCGTTCCCACCACCCACACTCCTTCCAGGCGGCCATGCCCACAAGGGCTTCGACGTAACTCTCCTCCCCACAGGTGTAGTTGCAGGCCGGCGCAGGAAAGCCCACGTACCCGCACCCGAGGAGTCGCGCCATGCCCATGTCCCGCTGCCCCGTGACACCGCCCTTCACGGCGGACGCCAC
>NZ_JBSFTY010000094.1:0-33008 GCF_053591515.1 Streptomyces sp. NPDC003011 | reverse complement strand
TGGCTGGCTGCACACCTACAATCACCACCGCGGACACACCGCGCTGAAAGGCCAACCACCCGCCAGCCGCGTCCCCAACCTCACGGGTCAATACATCTAGGCGCTCGGCTGGAGTTGCCGATCCCTGGGGCATCTCCCAGTTGATCACCAGTTCGCCGCCACCGTGGTCGTAGCGGGTGTACTCGGGTGTCGCCGCAGCGCCAAGGTTGAAGGCGCGAGTGGTCACGTAGCTATCGTGCCGGGCAACAGCCGGGTACGCGGTGAGGAAGTCGGCCAGCGCCTGGCGACTGCCGTCGTCGATGACCCGGTCCGGGATGTCGCACACGGGGATGCTCAGCAGAGGGTGGTCCTGCTGGTGGATGGCGCTCGCGGCGGCGAAAAGCGGGGTGGGCCGCTCTCGCCCGGTGAGCGGGTAGCCGAGGTTCAGGGGCCGCAGGTCCCACACGTCTTCCAGGCGCACCGCATCCTTCTGCCACACCGGGGAGTCGAGGACTTCGCTGACCCGGACGAAGCTGCCGTGGGTGCCGGGCGGGTCGGTGCGGATCTCGATGTCGGGGAAGGGCCTGTCGAACCCGGAGGCCTTGATCCCGTGGGTGACGAGCCGCCAGTCCTCGCCCTTGAGGGTCACCGCGGCGGCCGCGATGGCGCGGCCGGCCTGGCTCAGGCCGTAGAAGACCTGGAGAGGGCGCGTGGCGGGACCCACGACGGCGGCGGCGCGGAACATCTGCTCGGTCTGTTCCAGGGCCGCCGCGTAGGTCGACGCCGATGAGGCGTGGGAGCGGCTGCGGGCCAGCCGCTGGAAGCCCCCGGGCGGGGCTGCCGGAACGGCCTCCCGCCGCAAAGCGTCTCGATCAGGCCTACTTGCCCACGAGAGCGTGGCGAAAGTACCGGTCCCGGCACAGCACCGAGGCTGTGGTCGGTGCCGTCACCGGCACCCTGACTGCCCCCACCACGGCCCTGCTCGGGCGCTTCGACGCCAGCGGTCGGCTGCAGTACGCCGGCCGCACCACCGCGCTGAACGCGGCCACCCGCCCGGTACTGGCCGCCGAGCTCCAGCCGGGCAGTGCCAGCCACCCGTGGACGGGGTGGACCTTCTCCGCAGGCTGGGGCTCCAGCCAGCAGCTCCAGGTGCACCTGGTCGAACCGGCGGTCGTCGCCGAAGTCGCCGTCGACGTGTCCTTGGACGTGGCCGGACGATGGCGGCACCCGGTCCGGCTCATGCGGATGCGCACCGACCTGACGCCCGCTGACGTGCCTCTCCTCAGCGAGCGCACCTAGGCCTTGAGGTCGAGCGAGAACACCAGCCCGCCCGCTCCCTAGATGATCCTCTACTGCCCTCCGCTGGCCCGAGCGGGAACACTAGCCGCGCTCAACGCCAGTTGGGCACAAGCGGGACCTTGAGCGTCACGCGGATGAGGCCACCTCCTCGGTCGCTGATCAGCCGTACGGGCTCGCGTCGCTCGATCGGGTGAGTGCCCGTTCTGGTCCGGCGCGGCCGTCCGTTGTCCGGTTGGCGCGCCGCTCGCAGACTCCGGCCGCCGGTTGCTCGCTTGGTGCGCCCGGTAGCAGCCCTGGTGCGAGGCGTACGCGGACCCGGTGTCCGACGCATCATCCGTGACGGAGAGGCATACGATCATGAGCACCATCGAGGACAGCCCGACCGAACTCGAGGGGAAGTTCGGTCTTGAGCCGGAGGTGATCCGACCCGACGCCACCATGAACGAACTGGGGATGGACTCGTTGGCGCAGGCCGAACTCGTGGCCACGGTGCGCGACGCGTTCGCCGCCCAGGTCACCCACGACAAGGTCGGCCCGGCCTCCACCGTCGCCGATGACTGCGCGGCCGTCCGAGCCGGCGCTTGCGCTGCGGGTTCGCGGTGACCGCCCCGATCGCCGTCACCGGCTTGGGGATGATCACCCCCGCCGGAGCGAACGCGGATGAGACCTGGCGTCGGGTCTGCGAGGCGAGTTCCACCGTCGCGGCCGCCAGCCCCGCCCTGGCCGGGCTCCCGGTCGACTTCTGCTGCTCCGTTGCCGAGCTGGACGTCGCCACCCTGGGGCGGCGCAACCTCTTCCGGCTGGACCGGTTCACCCAGCTTGCGCTGCTGGCCGCGCACGAGGCACTGGCGGATGCGGGACTGGACACCGCGGCCTGGGACGGGGCCCGGGTCGGAGTTGTCATCGGGTGCAGCATGGGCGGGATGGCGACCTGGGAGAAACAGCACGCGCGGCTGATGGAGCACGGCGCGGCGACCGTGTCGCCGTTGCTGATCCCGATGCTGATCCCCAACATGGTCGCCGGGGAGATCGCACTGGTCCACGGCGCCCGCGGCCCCAGTCTTGTGACGTCCACCGCGTGTGCCTCGGGTGCCACAGCCATCGCCACCGCCCGCGACCTCCTGCTCGGCGGCCGGTGCGACATTGTGATCGCCGGCGGGACGGAGGCGCCGAACACACCGTTGACAGCCACGGGTTTCGCGAACCTGGGGGCCCTGTCGCGCGCCCAGGACCCGGCCGCCTCCTCGCGGCCCTTCGACGCCGACCGCGACGGCTTCGTGATGGCCGAGGCCGCGGGCATCCTCATCCTGGAACGCGCCGCCGACGCCGCCGCGCGCGGACACCGTCCCCGCGCGCTGCTCGCCGGTAGCGGCATGGCCACCGACGCCCACCACCCCACCTCCCCGCACCCCGAGGGACACGGCGCCGCCCGCGCACTCCAAGCCGCCCTGGACGACGCGGGGCTCGCCCCCGGCGACGTGAACCATGTCAACGCGCACGGCACCGCCACACCCCTCAACGACGTCGTCGAGGCCCGCGCGATCAACCGGGTCCTGCCCCACCAGCCCCCCGTCACCTCCGCCAAGGGCGTCCTGGGCCACTCCCTGGGAGCCGCAGGCGCCATCGAGGCCGCCCTGACCGTCCTGACCCTCCAGCAGTCCACGATCCCGCCGACTGCAAACCTCGACAGCCCCAGCCCCGGCCTCGACCTCGACCTGGTCACCAAGACCCCCCGGCAACAAGAGGTCAGGGCTGCGCTGAGCAACTCCTTCGGATTCGGGGGCCACAACGTCGTCCTGGCATTCCGCACGCCCTGACCCGTCGCCAAACGCGCCACCAGCCGACGGGCAGCAGACAGCCAACAGAAAAGATCGTCCACCGCGGTTACCGGATGATCAGCCACTCGTTGCCCAGAGTGACATGCGGGCAGCCTGTGGGGCTGCCGGTCGGCGAGCGGAGCGGCAGTGGGCACGAGTGGTGTCGAAGAGCATTCAGAGGTGGCGGAGGTGACGGCTGCGCCCGCGGCAGGACGGCGCACGGCCGTGGCGTCGTCTGTTCCCGCCGGGGACGGCACGGGGGAACTGGCTCCCGGGGCGGACCGGGCCATGCTCGAATGGGAGCGCCGCTGTCCCCAGGACGGACACGTCGTCGGAATGCTGTTGCGGCTGCGGGGCCACAGGCCCACACGTGAGCGCCTGGCAGCCTGGGCGGAGGCCCGCTCGACGCTGGTGCCTGCCCTGGCCGAGCACCTGGCCGGGCCCGCGCGCCGCGAGCGGTGGACCTCCTTCGAGGGCTTCGACGCTGCCCGGCACATTCACGTCGTCGAGGACCTCGGGGCGGTCTCCGCCGCCGAGTGCGCGGTGAACCTGTCCGTCCCGGCGGAGCGACCGCGGTGGGGACTGTGGCTGCTGCCCGCCGCGCCGGGCGACGTCATGGAGTACACGCTCGCCTATCGGGTTCACCACGCCGCTCAGGACGGCGTGGCAATGGTGCACACCCTGGAGCGGCTGTTCGACGCCGCCACACCCACCACCGCCTTCGCCCTCCCTGGCCTCCGCGTCCCATTGGGCCGCGGGGGGACCCCGGGAACGGTCCCAGCCGGGGAGCGGGTGGCGGATGTGGCGGATGTACCGGTGGCGGCACTGAAGGTGATCGCCCGCTGGGCGGACTGCAGTGACCACGACGTCTACCTCGCCGCGCTCGCCGGCGCCTTGCGCGCCTGGCCGGCGGCCGGCGGACACGGCAAGCCCGTAGCGGTGCGGATGCCGTTCAGCCTGCGGCTGCCTTTTGAACGCCGGGACCGCGGGAACAAGGTCGGGCACGCCCGGGTCCTGCTGCCGGTCGACGAGCCTTCGGCGCGGCGCAGGCTGGCCCTGGTCGCTGAGCGGACCGAGCCCTGGAAGGGCCGATCGGCCCGGGATCGCACCCGCCGCGTTCAGGAGCGCATGTCCGACCGCATGTATCTGGAGGAGTTCTCCGCCTTCCTCGACGCGGACGACTCCCTGGCCACAGCGACCTCGACCCGGTTCCGCAGGCCGATGGCGTTCGACGGCGATCCCGTCACCCATGTCACCGGGCTGCCGCCGCTGTACGCCGGCCACCTGTTCACCAGCCTGCTGTCCACGCACGGGACGCGGGCCACCGTCTGCTTCACCGCCCGCGCCCAGGACCGCCATGTCCTCGACCTTGCACGCTTGTGGGAAGACGCGGTCGGCGAACTGGCCACGGCACACCGATGACCCTGCCGAAGGAGACCACCGTGACCGATGCCCCCGCCGATGTTCTGCTCACCGGTGCCAGCGGGGTGGTCGGCTCGCGCCTGATCAGCGCGCTCGCCGGCCGCCACCGCGTGACCGCGCTGGTCCACCGCCGCGAACCGGCGGGCGCCCACAGGTGCGTGCCCGGCGATCTGACGACCGATCATCTGGGCCTCGACGACGGGCAGTACCAGGACCTGGCGGACCGCACGGATGTGATCGTGCACTGCGCCGGCCAGACCGATTTCGCACCGCACAAGCCGGACACCTTCGACGCGGTCAACGCCGACGGCACCCGCCGCATCATGGAACTGGCCCGGACCGCCGGCGCACCCGTGCTGCTGCTGTCCTCGATGGCCGCCGCGATGGACATCGAGGGCGAGGACCTCACGGCCCGCGGCCTGCGCGCCTACGGCCGCTCCAAGCGCCGCGCCGAGGAAGCCGTCGCGGGCACCCATCCGGTCGCCGTCGTCCGCTGCCCCGCCCTGTTCGCGCCCCGCGACGCCACCTGGGCGCCGACGCACCAGTTCCCGCACATCTGGTTCCGCGCCGTGCTGCGGGGCCAGGGCCGCAACTTGCCCCTCTCCCCGGACCACTGGTGCGACGTCATCCCCTTGGAGACCCTTGTCGCCTACCTCTCCGCGCTCACCGACGCTCTGGTGCGCGGCGCGGCCGACGCGCCAGGGCTGCACTGGGCGATGGCCGGCCCAGCCCGCCTAAGTGCCGGGGAACTTGCCCGCGCCTGCACCGACTTCCTCACCGAGCAGGGCCTGCCCGCAGGGGACCCGATCCTCGCCGACCCCACCGGCCGCATCCCCTTCACCGGCATGGGCCGTCTCGCCCAGATCACCTTCCAGCCCGCCCACCGGCTGCCCTACCCCAGCGACCTGGACCGCCTCCTGCCGCAGCCCCTCACACGCACCGCCGTCCTGGACGCCCTCACCCACAACCTCCGCCTCACCGCAGCCGAACAACAGCACCACGCAGCTGCGGTCACCGCAGTCGGCTGACCCTCCCAGGGCACCGACGCTTTCCGGCACGCCCGGCCTCACCACCTCACCCGCACCCACGAACCCGAACCCGAACCGAGGAGCATCCCCATGTACGAGACCCTGACCCGCATGCTGACCGAGGACCTGAACCAGGACCCCGCCAAGATCCACCCCGAGGCAACCTTCCGTGACCTCGACATGGACTCCCTCACCCTCGCCGAACTCGCCGTCATGATCGAAAACGCCACCGGCAAGATCATCACCGTCACTGACCCCGACACCACCCTCGCCCAGGCCGCCGAAATGTACGCCGCAGGAACGGCAGCTCCCTGACGTGACCGGCACCGCCGCCGCACCGCCCCCGTCGTACGCAACCGGCCCCACCGACGCCGCACCAGCAACCGCGCTCGCCATGCGTACCACCGGGCACCTCATGCGTATGCATCACGTCGTCGACCCCACCCCCCACCACGAGGCCCTGCGCAGCATGGGGCCCGTACTGCCCACTCTGTGGGGAGGCGTCGTGGTCACCGATCCTGAACTGGCCCGCATGGTTCTGACCGACCCCGGCTTCCGTATGCGCGACACCGAGTGGCGCGACACCCACACACCTGGCTGGCGCCGCCACGAAAGCCTCGTCTTCCTGTGCCGCTCGGTGATGCTCCTCAACGCTCCACTCCACACCCACCTGCGCCGTTCTCTCAACAGCCTCTTCGGCGCCCGCTCCGTCAACGCCCTGGGCCCGCACATCGAGCGGATCACCCGTGAACGTCTCGACGTGCTGGCCCACGACATCCACACCTGCGGAGAGGCCGACTTCACCAGCCTGGTCGCGGAACTCATGCCCTCCCAGGTCATGTGCGCCTGGGCCGGACTGCCTGAGGACGACGCGCCGCTCCTGGCCGGCTTCAGCAACCGCTTCGCCGCCGCGCACAACATCGCCAGCGACGCCGAACTGGACGACGCCGACCGTGTCACCGGCGCCGTCCGCGACTACTGGCACACCCAGATCGACCGGCTGCGCACCCACCCCGGCGACGGCCGCATCTCCACCTGGCTCACCGACCCCCGCCTCACCGCCGACCTCCCCGACGACGAGACTCTCGCCGCAACCCTCGCCCTGGTCTTCTTCGCAGCCCACGAGACCACCGCCGTCACCCTCGCCTACGCCGGCGCCGCCCTCGCCGAACACCCCGACCAGGCCGCCACCCTGCGCGACAACCCCGACGCCACGGCCGCGGCCGTCGAAAACCTGCTGTGCGCGCACCCGCCCGTCAGCATGACCCAGCGCGCCGCGTCCCGGCAGACCACGCTCGCCTCACACACCGTTCAGAGCGGCGAGAGCGTCTACCTCCTCCTCCCACCCGACAGCGACCACCACACCCGAAGCACCCGCTTCGCCACCACGCGGCCCCCCGCTCTCTCCCACCACATCGTCTTTGGGGCGGGCGCCCACTACTGCATCGGCGCCCAGCTCGCCCGCCAGGAACTCGCCACCGTCCTGCCCGCCCTCGCCCACCGCTTTCCCGGCCTGCGACTGGCCCGACCGGTCACCGTCGCCAGCGGCAGCAGAGCCCGCCGCGGCGCACCCCAGGTCCACCTCACCATCCACCCCGAAGCCAGCCGAGGCAGGCAGTGACGTCCATGAACAGCTCCACGCACGGCGCAGCGGCCGGCGGCCCCCACTGGATCGAGGAAATGGAGCCGGTGGTCGCACGGCTGCTGGACCGTCACCTGAAGGTCGCCAAGGAGTGGTTCCCCCACCAGTACATCCCCTGGGGAGCAGGCGCCGACTTCGACGGACCGCTGGACGGGACGCCCTGGCAGGACGCTCAGTCAGCACTCGATCCCCTGGCACGCTCGGCCCTGGTGCTGAGCCTGCTGACGGAGGACAACCTGCCGACCTACCACCACGAACTGGCAACCATCGTGGGCCGCGACGGCGCATGGGGAAACTGGCTGCACCGCTGGACGGCAGAGGAGGACCGGCACTCGATCGCGCTGCGCTCCTACGTCCACGCGACCCGGGCAGTGGACCCCGTCGCCCTGGAACGCGCACGGATGGTGCACATGTCGACGCCGATGCCCGGCTTCTTCCCGCGCGGGGTGCGCGGTATCGCCTATGTCCTGGTCCAGGAACTGGCGACGCGGGTCGCGCACCGCAGCACAGGCCTGCACACCGCCGAGCCGGTGTGCGCGCAGCTGTTCAGCCGGATCGCGGCGGACGAGAACCTGCACATGGTCTTCTACCGCGACCTCTACGAGCAGATTTTCGACCTGCTCCCCGACAAGGCGATGGAGGGTCTGCGCTGGGCCGTGTGCGACTACCGGATGCCAGGTCAGCCGATCCCAGGATTCGCCGCCATGTCGTTGAGCCTGGCCATGGCCGGCTGGTACGACCCCAGGATGTTCCTCGACTCCGTGCTGGCGCCGATCATGCGGGCGCTGCGGGTCATGGACCGTACCGATCTCAGCCCGGCCGGTGAGGTACACCGTGCAGCGCTGGCCGATCACCTGGAACTGCTGCGGGTACGGGCCGGCCGCTTTGAGGAGCGCCGCCAGGACCACCGGACAGCCGGTGCAGGCGAGCCGGCCACGACCGGCTGACACGGCAGCAATCCTCCGGTACGCCGCACACCGGGCTTACGCCCTGGAACACTGCTTGCGCGCCTCACGCCCCCATCCTTACGGCTCCGTCGGACAGGGAGACGGCTACCCGCACCACCGGTACCCCGAGTAACGCACCCGGACTGAGTGACCAGCAGGTCCCAATGAGCTGGCGGCCGCGTGCCGTTACCGGGGCGCGAACCACATGGGTGCTGAGAACTCAGACTGGCGCGGCAGCGCAACCCGGCAGCCCGCACCGAGCGAGCCGTGTCCGCCACCAGTGATTGGTCGTTCTACGGCTCGGCAGGCCCGGTGATACCGGCCCCTGGTCTGCCAAGGAGACGACGGGAGAGCACATGCCGACATGGCGCACAACAGCAGGCCAACCGCATCGCACGGTGCGACTGGGGCCGGCGGACCGGGCACTGCTCGCCGGACCGGCCGGCCAGCCGGTTCCCATCGTGGCGCTCCTGGACTTCGACGGCCCGACACCCTCCACAGACGGCCTGCGCACTCGCGTCGCCGAGCGCGCCGAACATCTGCCCGCCCTGCGCTACCGCCTCGGCCACGGCGCAACCACCGCGAGGTGGAGCGATCGGCTCGACGCGGCCCAGCACGTCCGGGTCCTGTCCGCGGGCGGTGGCGCAGGCCATGCCGGCGCTGAGCTCCTCCTCAATGAGGGGCCGCCCGCCGGTGAGGACCGTCCGCCGTGGGAGATCGTGCTGATGGCCCGCTCTGGCGGATACAGTCTGGGTTTCCGCGGGCATCACGCCCTCTACGACGGTGTCCTTGTCAGCATCCTGTTGCGGGCTCTGCTGGACGACAGCCCGGCTGCTTGCCCCTCTATGCCTCCTGCCCGGCGGCCCCCCATGGCCGGAGTCGCCAGCGCGCTGACACAGCAGGTCGCCCTCC
Organism: Streptomyces sp. NPDC003011; assembly: GCF_053591515.1. Lineage (NCBI taxonomy): Bacteria > Bacillati > Actinomycetota > Actinomycetes > Kitasatosporales > Streptomycetaceae > Streptomyces > Streptomyces sp. NPDC003011. The sequence continues at coordinate 23,962 of NZ_JBSFTY010000094.1, read as the reverse complement.
TGCGCGCCTCGCAGCCGGTTGCCGCTTTCGCCTCGCCCAGCGGGCATACCCGGCGTGTGCGCTACGTCGACGTTGCGCTGGCCTACCTGCGTGAGTTGGCCCGCGCCCATCGCGTGAGCATCAACGACATCTACCTCACGGCTCTGGCCCACGCCGTGTACCTGTGGCAGCGCGGGCAGTCAGACGGCCCGCATCCGCCGGTGGCCACCGGCATGCCGGTCTCCTACCGCCAGACCGGCGAGGAAGACGCGCTCGGCAACCGCATGGCCCTGGTCCAGGTCGTCCTGCCGTGCGACGAACCCTCACCCGTCCAGGCCCTGCGCCACGTAGTGGCGCAGACCGCCCGCCATGCGGGCCTGCGCCAGCGCGACGCCCTACGCGTGATGGCGGCCTACACCCCGGGTGCCGCCACCACACGCCTCATCGGACGCCTGGCCCATCCCCTCACCGCGAGCTTCGTCGCGACCGGCGGCGCCCTGACATACCGCGGTGACGTGGCCCGGGCCGCATACGGCCTCACCGACATCCTCGGGCCCAACCAGTGCTACACCTCCCTGACCGTCTTCCACGACACGGCCCGACTCAGCGTCGTCCACCACGACCAGACCCCCATCGGCCCGCACCTCCCGGACCTCTGGCGGACCGCCCTTCGAACGCTCGAACCCGCCGCAGACAAACCTGACGCCGTTCAGCAAGGAGCGAAGCCGTGACCCGGACGAGAGGGCGGGGACAACCTCAAGCCCGGGGCCCAACTGGGACAAAGCCTGGTTCAGGCTGCGCCGCAATTCCTGCTCGCACGCCTCGAACCCACTCGGATGGTACTGACCGTTCCGGACGAAACGTCCGCACCCACGAGGCGGCGACTGGCAGACACCCGGAAACCAGCCCACTTTCACGGCGCTGGGATGGCTTCCGCGACGCCGTTCGCTGCCTCGTGGATCACCTCGGCAGCCGAGGAACCCCTGCGGGTACGCACGGCAAACGCGGCCATCCCCATCGCCGCCATCCCCACAGCCCATCCGGCCCCCAGCAACAGACAGCTCCAGGGCACCGCGTGCAGCACGGCGGCCGCGACCGAACTCTGCACCGCACCGTACGCCGGCAGGTACTGCATGAGGACACTGTCCGCGGCCGGGTTGAACATCGGATTCTGCAACAGCAGATCGATGGCGCTGATCAGGATCGCCAGGAACATGCCCGCCAGCTCGCTGCGCACCACCGCCGCGAGAACGATGCCGATACCGCCGTAGACCAGAGAGCCGGCGAACATGCCCGCGGCGAACACCACAGGCTGCGCCGGCCGCCAGTACACGTGCACCCACGCCGTGGCGTAGAACGCGACGGTGGCCGCCACCAGGACGAGCGAGGAGCACTTCGCCAGAGCAAGGCACGATCGTGGGTAGCCGGCCTGCACCAGACGGCGGTCGAAGAGCGCTGAACGGGCCGTGGCAACGAACATCATGAACCCGACCACCAGCGCAAGGGACTGCAGCCCTCCGGTCACCTGCGCCACCACGTTGCCGTCCATGACCACGTAGCGGCCGACCGGACGGACATAGAACCGCAACGGAATCCGGGCCACAACCTCAAAGGCCAGAGTCATCCACAGCGGAACGAACAGCACCACGATGAGCAGGGCGAGCTTGTTGCGGGCCTGTTCGATGACCGCGAACCGCATCGCCGTGCCGAAACACGACCACCAGCGCTTCACACCGACACCCCGCCCGTTCCGGCCTGTTCCATCTCGCGCAGAACCCCCGCATCAAGGCGGTACAGGGCGTCCAGACGAGCGGCGTCATAGGCGAGATGGGAGACGACCAGCACCGCGCACCCGCGGTCCCGCAGGCCGGCCGCCAGATCCCAGAACCGCAGATATGTCTCCCAGTCGAAGCCCTGATACGGCTCGTCCAGAAGCAACACCTGGGGATCGTGCATCAAGGCAAGAACCAGGTTGAGCTTCTGCCGGGTCCCGCCGCTGAGCACCTCCAACCGCTCGTCTCGGCAGCCCGTACAGTTCAGCTGCTCGAGCAGCTCAAAAGCCCGTTCCAGACTGTCCAGGCCATAAGCCGCCTGGAAGAACCGCAGATGCTGCTCGACCGAGAACGCGCCGTGCAGCACCGCGTCCTGCGGGCAACTGCCCACCACCCCATGACGCTCCACCGCACCTGCGTCCGGAGCGAGGTCCCCGGCCAGGATGCGCAGCAGCGTACTCTTGCCCGCGCCGTTCTCACCCACGATGCCCACCAACTGCCCCGGGCACAGATCCAGCGAGACCCCTCGCAGGACTACACGTCTTCGGTAGCTCTTGCGTACGTCTCGGATACGAAGAACCGGCCGACTCACCGTCACGACGTGGCCGCCCAAATCCAACACCTGCGCAACGAATTCGCACTCTGCTCCACCGAAGTCACCATCCGGTCCCGCCTCCCATGACAGCCAACGTGATCAAAAACGACACCGAGCGGCATGGGTGACGGGTGGGCACATCGGAAGAGGCCTCCATCGACACGTCTACCTCCAGGGACGGCCGCCCATGCAACAAGCAGCAGTGAACCGGAACGGCATGCAGGTCTGCGCAGCGATCTGCACGCAGGTTCCACACCCATGCCGTCCGAGGATCCGAGAACCCACGCCCTTCCGTCTTCGATCTGCTGCGGCTGTCCAGGACGGACATGACCAGATGGCCGTACCGGCGGCGCAGGGCCGCACTGGAGTCCGTGTTCGCCGCCCGCCAGCTGTCTGCGTCGTGGGCGCTGTGCCCGTCGACCACCGAGGTGGACACCGTGCGCGAGTGGCTGACGTGGGCGTCAGTCGGGATGGAGGGCGTGGTCTTCAAGAGGCTGGACGACGCCTACCAGCCCTCGGTGAGGGGCTGGTTGAAGTACAAAAACAGGATGAATTGCATCTGCTGCATCACTCGACCGGGACTGAAGAAGCAGTTCACCCAGGTCAGACGGGTGCGCATGGCGTTAGATCGAACAGCCGACGCCCATGACCTGCATGGTGATCGATGGACGCAACAATGTTGCGTTTGATACAACAGCCGCGTGGTCACTCAAGCACCCGGTTCAGCACGCCTCGTTCTGGCGTCGAACATCGTTCACCTCGACCCTGCGCCAGCGGTCTTCACCGCGATGCAAGAGGGCTGGGCCCGGCAGCAGGGCGCCCGTTTCTTGCAGGAGTCGACGATCGGCCCCCGGCTACGCCTGATCGGACGGTTGGCTGATTTCACAGGGTTGTACCCGTGGCAGTGGACACCCGCCGACGGTGAGGCCTTCATCGTCCATCTGCGTAACGGCGCCCAACCCATCCAGTTGTCCACGGCACGCACGTACGAAGTGACGATCTCCCTGTTCATGGAGTACCTGCGCGATCCCCGCTACGGGTGGATCGAGGCTTGCCTAGAGCGGTTCGGTGAGGCGCCGCAAGTGGTGTTCCATGAGGGCAACTCGGTACTTCACACGGTCGAGTACGAGGGCGACCCGCGGCGCCGACCACTGACGTACGACGAGGTCCAGGCTCTGTTCGACGCGGCGGACGCCCGGCCCGGGAAGATCCGGGGACAGGGACGCAAGGGGACGCTCACCGCGCTGCGCGACGCTGCGGTGTTGAAGACGGTCTACGCCTTCGGTACGCGACGCACTGAGGCTTCGAAAGTGGACCTGGTGGACCTGCGCCGCAACCGCAAGGCGCCGCAGTTCGGCGCCTACGGCAGCCTGACCGTCCGGTTCGGCAAGTCATCCAAGGGGGCTCCGCCGAAGCGGCGCATGGTACTGACCGTCCCGGAGATGGACTGGGTTGTCGACGTCCTGGGCGAATGGGTGCGCGAGATACGGCCCCACTTCGCGCCCGGTAAACACCCGGCCCTGTGGGTGACCGAGAGAATCGGCCGCCTCTCGCCGCGCTCAATCAACGAGGCGTTTGTCGCTGCCAGGCAGGACGCCGGACTCGATGAAGACCTTGACCTGCACTGCCTGCGCCACAGCTACATCACCCACCTGACGGAATTCGGCTACCCCGCCAGGTTCGTGCAGGAGCAGGCCGGACACTCCCATGCCGCCACAACAGCCATCTACATGGGCGTTTCGGATGAGTACCGCAACCAGCTCCTGGAGACTTCACTGAAGCGGCGGCTGGGCGACGACTGGGACCTGACATGATCAAGAAAATGGGCTACGACTGGCGACTGCGTCAGCTGATGGCCGAGCACGAGATGTTCCAGACCTCGGACCTGGTGCCGCTGCTGGCGGAACGCGGTGTCTCCCTGTCACGCGAACAGGTCTACCGGCTGGTGACGCAGCCGCCACAGCGGATGAGCATGGACACCCTGGTTGCCCTGTGTGACATCTTCCAGTGCACGCCCAACGACCTCATCAAGCCGACCGTTGTCAACGCGCAGGTGAAGAAGACCGCGGACGGCGACAGCACCCCTGTCCTGCCGCTCGGGGAACGCCGCACCACGATTCGCCGTCCAGGCCGATCATGAGGAAACTGACTCCGGACCAGTTGCGGTTACGAGCCGAACTCGCCCACGCCCAGTCGCAGATCACCGAGCACCTGCGCCACGCCCTCGGGCCGGCATTCACCGTTGACGACACGCGAACTGCGCTAGAAGCAGTCCGGGCCTGGAAAGGGCCCAACGCGCACCAGCTCGCCCGCTACCTGCAGAAGAACCCTGCAGCGCTGGTGGCACCTGGCCCCGACTGCCCGAAGTCACTCGTTCGTCTGCTGCCACTGTTGGTGGCCGCTGGCCACGGCGACAAAGTCACGCTGGCGGCCTGCGCCGATTGCGGCCGAACCAACCCGCTGCCCATCAAAACCGGTCCCGCGGGACGGTTGTGTCACCGATGCGTGGGGCGGCTACTCAAAGCCGAATGCGCGCGCTGCGGACAAGTCCGCAGAATCCAGGCGCGACGCCCAGAGGGGCCCATCTGCAAGCCGTGCCGAGACAAGGAACCCGACGCGCTGAAGACGTGTGCGGGCTGCCACCGGGCGATGCGACCTGCCCGTCACCTGCCTGACGACACGTACCTGTGCCAGACGTGCGCCCCGAAGAAGCTGCGGACGTGCTGCCGCTGCGGGCGCGAGCGCCGGGTCAATGCAATGACACCCGAGGGACCGATCTGCGGCACCTGCTACTCCAGTCCGCCGCGCCGGTGCGGGGTGTGCGGAACGGTCGCACCCATCCAGGCCCGGGCCAACAACAGCCGTCCAGACACCTGCAGGCCGTGCCTTCGGGGACGACAGAAGGAGTGCAGCGTCTGCGGCCGCGTTCGCCGAGGTCACCACATCGACGGCGGTAAAGGCCCTTTCCACTGCCAGACATGCATTCCTCGACCAGTCCACGACTGCGGCATCTGCGGACGGCCCAAACCGATCAAGATCTTCTGGCCCCTGGGCCCCGTCTGTGACCCCTGCTACGAACGTGCCCGCACCACGCCGGACCGCTGCAGTTCCTGCCGACAGCCACGCATACTCCTGGGCAGGACGCCCGAAGGCGACGGCTTGTGCCGCACATGCTGCCCCCCTGGTCAACCTGCCGACATATGCACGCGGTGCGCTCAGCCCAGTGACCTACTCAAGGGCCGGCTCTGCCCTCGCTGCACTCTCGCAGCCCGGGTGACCAATCTCCTCACCGCTGAAGACGGCAGCATTGCCCAGGCCCTTGCGCCGGTGACCACAGTGCTCACCGAAGCGGACAATCCATATCAGGTCCTTGCGTGGCTCAAGCGCAGCCCGGCCGCGCAGCTTCTGGGCCACCTCGCCCGCCAGCCAGGCGACCTCAGCCACGAGGCACTCGACGCCCTCGGCCCACAGGCTGCCACCGCTTACGTGCGCGGCCTGCTGGTGACCGCAGGCATTCTTCCGAAGCGCGACGAGAACCTCGCCCTCCTTACGAACTGGCTCGCACGAACCCTCGCCGGCATCCCCTCCCACCACGTCACGCTCATCCGCCCCTTTGCCGAATGGCAGGTAATCCGCGATGCCCGACGACGCTCAGCACGGGGCCGCTACACCTTCAACGCACACAAGGGCGACTGCGGCAACATCCGCGCCGCCATCCAATTCCTGGCCTGGCTGGACGCACGCCGACTGACGCTCGCAACGCTCGAGCAGGGCCACCTCGACACCTGGTCCACGGACAGGCCCGGAGTACGCACCCGCTCGATCCCCTTCATCCGCTGGGCAGCCGCGCGACGTCTGATCGCCGACCTGACCATCGACCACCCGCCCAGTCAGCTCCCAGGCGCGTTCCAGGTCGAGGACATCCATCGGGAGGAGCTACGCCGATGCCTCGACGACATTTCGCTCCCCCTGGAGGTGCGCATCACCGGCGCCCTCATCCGTCTCTACGCCCTCCCCCTCACGCGGATCGTCGAACTGACCGCAGACCAGTTCCACCGCGACGACAAGAAGGCCTACCTGACGATCAACCGCCATCCCGTGGTGCTCCCGCCGAAATTGGCTCGTCTCATCGAGGATCAGCTCCGCGAAGCCACCACGTTGCATCGACAACCACAGGAAACGGAGAGATTCCTCCTCCCCGGGCAGATCCCCGGCCGTCCCCGCAACCCTGTGGGACTCGGCGACACGATGAAGCGCCACAGCCTGCCGGCCCGCGCAGCTCGGAACACCGCCATGATGGAAGCACTCGCCGACCTTCCACCCATCGTTATCTCGGACCTCGTCGGCATCAGCCCCGTCACCGCCCACCGCTGGGCCCGGCTCGCGGGCGACAACTGGTCCGACTACCTCGCCACCCGACAGCCAGCCCAAAGAAGGTGAACTGCGCATCACGTCGCTCCGTGAAGCAACCGGCATGGCAGCGCTTCCTCGGTCACCTCGTGATCTTCATCTGCCTGCACCCAGTACAAGCGGGCCTCCGGAGTCCGGGTGACGGCTTCCTCAAGACGTCCGTCCGTGAAGAGGGCCCCCACTCCGTCCTCAAGCGCCCAGCCAGCGGACAGCATGCCGTTGGCTACAGTCTCGCGGAAGGAGGTGCGACGCCCTGGTTCACTGTCGTAGTGCGGACACACCGAGCCCGGCAGGAGGCCCAGTCCGTCCTGCAGAAACGTCAGCGGACCGAAAGAGTCCGTATGCGAGCCCTCCGCCCAGCAGTTGGCGCCAGCACTGATTCCGCACAGCAGCGTCCCGCGGCTGCAAGCCTCGAGCAGTAGCCGGTCGACTCCATGTGCACGCCAGACCGCCAGCAGGTTCGCAGTATTGCCGCCGCCGACGTACACGGCATCCTGGCTGAGCAGGAACGTCCGCAGAGCCTCCTCGTCCAGCTCTCGCCGGAACAACGACAAGACAGACGGCTCACAGTTGCGTGACTTGAACGCGCTCAAGAACTGATCAATGTATGCAGGCGCGTCGCCACTGGCAGTTGGAACGAAGCACACTTTGGGTCGAGGGCTCCTCACCTGGTTAAGCAGCCAGTCGTCGAGCAGCCCGTCCTCATCTGTTGAGAAGCCTCCCCCGAGAAGTGCGACACGACGAGCCGAAACGACCACCACAAGTGCCTCCTGAGCTGCGGAACCAAGCTTGCGCGCACACTGCCGTGCCACGGGCCCCATCTGCAACCAAATAGACGGCAGTCCACCATCGCTGCGTCCCCAACGCTGCTCTGCCGCAACACCTCTTCGGGAACCCGGACGCGCAGCGAGGAGACCGGAATAGCGCGCCCCTCAAATACTGCGTCTTCACCAGCAGGTGCGCGAGACGACCGAGGTGGTCTTCCCTGTCAAGTTCTTCTGTTCAGTCCCGCAACTCCTCGTCCTGGGCCGCCCCGACCAGACGGGCCGGCTCGCGCGGTCGGCCGCACCGTCTCGCTGCGCCCGGAGCAGGCGCGGCAGGTCGGCGAGCACCTGGCTGCCGCCGGCGTCGGACACCCGTGGACGGGCGTGAAGTTCGCTGCGGCGTGGGTGAGCCGTGACGTCCTGGACGTGTTGTTGGTCCGCCCGGAACTGGTGGCGGGGATCAGCGCGGACCGGGGCGGAGGACCGTGGAGGTATGTTTCGGCACCCGTTGGCTTCAAGCACCTGCGCCTGGATGTGGTGGTGGAGGACGTTCCGCGGTTCGGTGCAGGTCCGGCCGCGGTCGCTGGCTGAGTGGGACCTGGTCTGTCTGTGTCAGGGGCGGTGCAGCCGATCAGGCCTGGTGCATGATCGGTTCTCCAGTGAACTGGCTCCCCGGCCGAGTGAGACGGCTCGCTAACGTCGAGGTGGAGGTGAGCGGCCCGCTATCACCGGGGTGACCAACCGTGGCTTGCCCTGGACGCCTTCGCGGGGCTGTTTATGCAGGTCAGCGAAGCAAGAAGCTGGTGCCCGAGAGGAGAGTTCAAGTCCCCCCTCGGACACCAGCGGAAGCCCCCGACCAGCTGAGGTCTTCCTGCTTCTCGCGCCATGGTTGCCGACGGCGTGGTGACCCGGCCGGTCATGGTAGGCCGGAGCTGGGCCGATCGGTGCACCGACGACTGGGAAGGCGGCGCGATCCCGGAGTGTGGATGGGTGAGCCGACTGTGGCCCCATGCAGGCGCAACGGAATCCTGGCCCCCGCCCGGCCACCAGACGCACTGGGGTGGCTGGCAACCGCCCTTCTAGTATTCCAGTCGCAGTTCGCTATCACTGCTGGTCAGAGCCCTGTTTTGGAGTGTACTCGGCTGACGCCTCGTCAGGTGACGGGAGTTCGTGACCTCAAGTGCGACGGGCCGTTGTGTTTGTCGTGCAAGACGATGTGCGGCCCGATGTCTGGTCGGCGGAACTGGAAGAGTTGCTGGTGCGGATCGGTCACCGGTTCGGGCGGGTGGATCTGCGGCGGCGGATGCGGGCCTATGTGCACGGCCCGCTCGGGCCGGTGGGCCGCAAGAACAGCTGGCAGCTGGCAGCTGGCAGCTGGCCGAGCATGCCGGTCACCGCACTCCCGCCGGGCTGCAGCACCTGCTGAGCCGCGCCTGCTGGGACCCCGACGAGATCCGCGATGACCTGCAGCAATACGTTGCCGAGAAGCTCGGGGACCAGGCCGGTGTGCTGATCATTGACAACACCGGGTTCATCAAGAAGGGCACGGTCTCGGCCGGGGTGCAGCGGCAGTACTCCGGCACCGCCGGCCGCACAGAGAACTGCCAGATCGGCGTGTTCGCCGCCTACTCCAGTGTCAGAGGCCGGGCGCTGGTGGACCGGGAACTCTACTTGCCGAAGTCCTGGACCTCCGATCCGGGCCGCTGCACCCAGGCGAAGATCCCCGACGAGCGCGCGTTCGCCACCAAGGGCGACCTTGCGAAGGCCATCATCACGCGGGCACTGGCCTCGCCGCTGCCGATCGCCTGGGTGACCGCCGACTCGGCCTACGGCCAGGAGTGGCGGCTGCGCCGCATGCTGGAGGAAACCGGCGTCGGCTACGTCGTGGCCGTGCCGAAGTCCCAACATGTCCCCGCCGTCGGCCGCATCGACTTCGCCATCGCCCAGGCCCCCGAGGACGCCTGGGAACGCCACTCCTGCGGGGCCGGCGCGAAGGGGCCGCGCGTCTACGACTGGGCCGCAGCCCGGCTGCCCGCCATCGACGACTTCGACGGTGATACGCCCACCCATGAACGGTGGGTGCTGGCCCGCCGCAGCCTGGCCCGTCCGGACGAGATCGCCTACTACCTCGCCTACGCGCCGGCCGGCACTCCCGTCGCCGAGCTGGTACGGATCGCCGGGGCGCGCTGGGTGATCGAGGAGGCATTCCAGGCCGCGAAGAACGAGTGCGGCCTGGATCAGTACGAGGTCCGCCGGTATCCCGGCTGGTACCGGCACATCACCCTGGCCATGCTCGCCCACGCCTTCCTCGCCGCGATGGCCGCCGCCGCGGGGACCGAAAGGGGGGCGGCGGAAACGGTTCCGACGCTCTCGCACCGCTCACCGTGGCGGAAATCCGGCGACTCCTGGCAACTGGCCACCCCACGCCGACGCACCTGCGGCACACCGACCACGCGCTGAACTGGTCCCGCTGGCGCCGCCGTCACCAGGCCATCGCCCGCCGCTGCCACTACCACCGTCGCACCCGAGGTCACGTACTCACGTCACCTGACGAGGCGTCAGCCGAGTACACTCCAAGACAGGGCTCTGACCAGCAGCGATAGCGAACTGCGACTGGAGTACTAGAAGCGACCTCCAACCGTCACTCACGGTGCGCGCCTCACGGAAAGTGAGCCAGAACCTGAAAATGGGACACACCTGCTCGTGATCACGCCTGGCATCCGCGCATACCGCGAGTAGCTTCTGCAGTCGATCAGCCGTGACTTCCGCATCCACCTGGTGCTGACCGAACCCCCCACGTGGGAACTGGCGTACACGGCCGGCCACACCGTGGTGGCCCACTTCGCCGACGTCGACGGCCTCGTGCGGGTGGCCCGGGCCGTGGCCGCCGGCCGGGCGCTGGATGGCGTCATCTGCTGGGACGAGACCTGGATCGAGCAGACCGCGCAGGTGGCCGCCGCCCTGGGACTGCCGGGAGGAGACCGGCGGTGCGTCGAGCGCTGCCGGGACAAGCACCGCACCCGTGCGGCCCTCGACGCCGGCCGGGTGCCCCAGCCGCGCTCGGTGCTGGTCTCCGGGCGCGAGGAGGCCCTCGCGGTGGCCGAGGGCATCGGCTATCCGGTCGTCCTCAAGCCGCGGGCCCTGACGGGGAATTTCGGCGTGGTACGGGCCGACTCGCCCACCGGCCTGGTGGAGGCCGTGGAGTTCACAGGCGCGAGCGGCGAGTCGGCGCCCGACCTTCCGACGCACGAGCGGATCCCGGCCGCCGCCCTCGGTGATCATCCCGACAGCGGACACTGGCCCTGCCCTGCACAAAAGGGCGATCCCGTGGGGCGGGAGGGTTCACCGGAACTTGACGGCCGATCCCGCACAGCCGGCGTCGGATACAACGTCGCGCCCGCCCTGCGGACGCCCCCGAGGCCATGCACATCCTGCGCGGCATCCGGTCATACACGCCTCACCCACCCCGAAAACCGCCCACACAGACGACTCGGGGTGAGCTGAGAGAGGGGTCGGCTGTCTCAAGAAGTGCCGCTCGGGATCACGCAGTTCTTCGGCTGTTCCTTGCCAGTGGGCCAGCCCAGGCCGACGAACTTGAGGGACCCGCTCGCGCCCTGGCCCGGGTTCAGTTCGACCACCGCAACCGGCTTGTCGTACGGATTCCCGCCGCTGGTCAGGCAGATCAGGCCACTCGTGCCCCTCACGCGGTGCACCGACTGGAGTTTCGACCATTCCTGGCGGACGTCGGCGAGGCTGGGGGCCTGCTCGGCGTCGTTGCCCTGTACCTCGCGCAGGGCCGTGCCGATGGTGACGAGGCCGTCGTAGACGAGCATGGTGCGGGAGTCCTCCAGGTCCGGGGTGGAGCCGAGGTCCGTGCCCGCCTTGCTCGTGCTCTTGATCAGGTCGCCCAGGGCGTCCAGGGCCGCCTTGGGCTCCGTGAGGTACTGGGGGAGTTCGTTCGCGGTGGGCTCGCGGTCGTGGGTCGCCTTCCACTGCTTGGTCCAGACGGCCAGTTCGGTGTCCCAGGCTGCCGGGTGCGCGGGGGCGGCGTACTGGACCGTCACCTTCGCCCCGCCATCCTCGCCGCGCATCTGCGCCCAGTCCTTCTCGGACATGGCCTGCCGCAGCGAGGCGGCGTCGGAGCCGCTGACCAGGGTGAAGTGCCGGTCCGCGCAGGTCTGCTTGGCGAGCGTGAGCGCGAAGATCCGCAGGTGCAGCGTGCGCCCCGCGAAGTAGACGGTGTCGGCCGCGGAACCGCAGATGTTGTTGGCGATCTGCTCGAACTGGCTGCCGGTCGAGCCGGCCTCGTCGATCCCCGGTGATTCGAAGGGCATATCGGCGGGACCGGCCGGACCCGTCTCCTTGATCCCGCGGAACGCGCTCGCCAGTGACTCGTCGTAGGCGTCCGGACGGGTGTCGTGGACCAGTACCGTCCTGGCGTTCTCCCTGCCCCGCTCGCCGTTGAAGTTGGCCAGGGCCTCGGCCGCGTTGCTGTTGGTGGGGATGATCCGGGCCAGGCCGGGGAATCGTTGCTTCTCCCCGTCGACGTTCGCGATGCCGTCTCCGCTGATCCGGGAGGCCAGCACCGGGACGCCGTTCTCCGTCAGACGTTTCACGGCGTCCTCGGTGGCGTCGAGGGTGAGGTTGAAGCCCGTGACGGCCCGCAGCTTGCCCTTGTCGGATTCGGTCATGTCGAGCAGTGTGCTCACGACCTTGTCCTGATGGCCGTAGTTCCGCCCGGGGTTGGCCAGCACCATCCGGATCTTGGGCACTTGGCCCTCGCCCGAGTTGGCCTGCCGCTGTCCCAGATACGCGCCCTGGAGGTCGCTGCGCATCTGCCGCCGCAGCCCCGCCGTGTCCGACCGGAGGGGCAGCATCATCGCCACGGTGACGTGGGGCTGGCTCGCGATCCTCTCGTTCTCCTCCGAGATGGCCTTGGCCACGGCGCTGATCTCCGGTGTGCCGAAGTCGTAGCCCGTGCCGTCGACGCCAATGCACTCGGCGCCGATCTTCTCGACGCCGTCGTGGCAAGTGTCCGGCTTCTGGAGGGCTGGAACACCGTATACGCCGGCGGCCACGAGCACCACCACGCCCGCCAGCGCGTAGAGGATCTTTCCCCACCTGGGCAGTCTGTTCCACCTGGGTATCCAGCTGGGCATCCCCGTTACCTCCCTCGACCGAGCTGATCGGTGCAGTCGCAGCGGAGCAATGGCTGCTCGTTCTCGGCCAGTTGGCGCCACTCGGTGGCTGTCGGGCCGAGTTCTCCGGCGCCGTCGAAGTCCATGGTCGACAGCTGCCTCAGCAACTGTTCCAGCGTGCGGGCCATTTCGCCCCCGGTCGGCCTGGTGCGCTCCTCGCACAGCCATACGGCGTGCAGCAGTTGGTCGACGGTGCGGCGCAGCGGCGGCCCGTCCACCCGTACCAGACCCTGGGCGCGCTTGCGGCGCTCGTCCGCCCCGCCCGGATATGGCGCCTGGGCGATCTCCAGCAGTTCCTCGCACCACTGACGGGGGCGGCCGAGAAGGGTGGCGGCGAGGTGGCGGACCACGTCGTCGACGCCGCTGGAGACGAGGTGGTGGTTCATCCGGTGGGTCGTCACCGAGTGGAACGCACCGCCGCTCGGCTCGCTCACGGCATAGTGGTCGCGCAGCAGATGGTGGTCGGCGTACCAGGCGGCACCATCGCGCTCCAGCCCGTACAGCCGGTGCACCAGCAACTGGCGCAGGCCGAAGTCCCCGATGAAGTGCCGCTTGCAGCTGGGCCACCCGGTGTCGTTGAGCAGCCGCGCGACCTCATGTGCCGTCAGGCGCAGGACACGGTCCGCCTGGTGATGCCGCAGCAGGACGTCCGCGCACTCCGGGTCGTGTGCCACCGACAGATGGGTGAGGAGATCGAGCCACTGGTCATGGTGCTCGTTCGGCAGCCGCACCGGCATCTGGTCGAGGACCAGCTCCTGAAGCAGTACGTCCGTCACCGGCTGCTCGGGGGTGCCGTCCGGCTGGTGCAGTGTGGCGTCCAGGATGGCCCGGTCGTTGGCGTCCGTCTCCAACCGGTGGTCGGCGGCAGCGGTGGCCAGCCGGATCACCGTGTGCGGCCGTCCGCCGCTCAGCTGGGCCACGGCAGCGGTGATACGGCGGCGATGCGTACCCCCCTCCCGCTCCGCGCCCAGCTGTATTCGCTCGGTCGCCCGGCGGAGCTGGTCGCCGGTGAGGAAAGGCATCCGCAGCATGAGCACCCCGGCGGACAGCGGGCCCCGGTCCCCCTCCGGGTCCCTGCGGCGGGACCAGGTGGCGGGCACCCCGTCGGCGGGCCGGAACGCCGCCACCTCCCTCGGTGGCAGACCCCCGTGCAGGAAGTCGCCGCCGTCCGCCCGGCGCGCCGTGCCCACGATCACCACGCGGTCGCGCTGCCCGTCCCGGCGGTCGGTGAGCACGGCGCGCAGCAGCCGCTCTCCCAGCGGTTCTTCGGCGTGGTCCAGCAGCAGTCCCGGGCGGCCGACCCGGCCCAGCCAGCCCCCCAAACCGCTGTACGCCGCCTCCAGATCCTCGCGCAGCGCCCGGAAAAGGAAGCGCTCCGCGTCCTCCCGCCGCTCGCCGCCGGCCCGGAAGTCGGCGGCGAGCCTGCGCAGCCCGTGCTTGGGCTGCCCGGCCGCGCCCGGATACTCGCCGTAGATCCGCGTCAGTTCCGCCTCGCCCCGGGGCGTCAGGCGCTCGAAGAGGGCGTCGAGCAGCGCGCTGAGCGCGGCGGTCCCGTACGGGCCGAGCGTCTGTCCGGCCAGGACCTCCAGCATTTTCCGTACCGCCCCGAGAAGCGCGCCGCGCCAGAAGTCGCGCGCCCCCATACCGCGCAGGCGCGGCTGTTGGATCAGCTCCTCGTACCGCTCGACCTCTATCCCGATCGCCTCACCGGTGCCGCCCGCGACGCCGGTCGCGATCACCGCCAGGCCCGCGAAGAGCCGCGGGAAGGTGAACGCGCCGCCCGTTCCCCGCCAGCTGTGCAGCAGCAGAGCGGCCTCGACCAGGGCCTCGGTCACCGCCGAGCGGGCACCGGGCTCCGGCCCAGCCTCGTCCGCGTACACCGGTGAGGCGCAGTCCAGAAGGATCACCGGCACCTGGCGGGCGAAACGGTCGTGCACCGCCCGCAGCAGCCGCCCCTTGCCCATCCCCGGGCCGCCGGTGAGCAGCACCACGGGCAGGTCGGGGCCGTACAACGACTTGCGGTCGGCACCCGACGGCGACCGCCCTAACAGGCGTGCGAAGAACCCGTCCGCGTCGAGGAGTCTCTCAAAGCCCAGGTCCTCATACACGCATCTCCCCCGTGGATGCCCTCCCGCCCGGGAGCGGGTGAATGACGTGATGGATGGAGATTAGCGGAACACGAGACCTACAGCCAGGACAACGGCTGTCATGTGAAAGGAAGTTGGTGGTGGGGATCCTTGGTGCCTCATGTCGTTGCTTCATGGCTCGGTGGGGGCCGACGTGCCTGAGCTCCAGAGGCTATAAGTACAGCCGCTGGGCGCGGAGTTGGTGCTCAGCGTGGCGTGGTACGTGACGGTGTCGCCGCGGTCGGCTTCCTTCACGGCCGGCGATGGGAACGCCCTGCCCGGTCGGCCGCGGTCGTCGGTGAGCGCGACCACGAGCAGGCCATGGCATGCGCGCTTGCTCGAACAGTACTTGCGGTTGTCCGCCCCAGTACGCCGGCGGGTGCGCATGAGGGAGCCGTCCAGCAGAACCAAGCCGCCGCCCTTTCGGGTGATCTTCCTCAGCGCCCGGTCCAGGCGCGGTGCGCGGGCGGCCAGCAGGCCGACGACTCGCGCACCCATTGTGTGACGGTGGTGCGTTGCACCCCGTTCCCGCCGGCCAGATCGCCGGGCCGCTGGTCACAGCGCAGCACCGCCAGTGCGATGTCAGCGATCTTCCCTGCGGGCGGCGCCCGCCACCGGGAGCCGGTCTTGTTCAGATGGCCGCGTAGCAGGTCGGCGAGATAGTTCAGGGTGGCGCTCGACAGCGGCAGGCGCGCGGTGTGGACAGGGCCGGTCAGGGCCCTCGGCTGCATAGTTGCACCTCTTCACACCAAAGCTCAACTGTCATTTGGGGCCCACCAGTTACACCCCCGACCGCGTGTTCACGGACGTGCGGTGAACTTCCCGTCGGGCCGCTTGTGCAGCCAGCCGCGGCCAGCGAGCTTGGTCATCTTCGCTCGCAGCGGTTCCAGCTTGCCGCGCACCGAAGCGTCCAGGCCCAGCCTCTCGCCGACCGCTCTGACCTGCAGCGGGCCGTCGGCCTCCCTCACGATCGTCAGGATCTTGCGGTAATCGCCGGGCGACGCGTCCTCATCGACCGCTTCGCTGCGGTGCGGGATGAGCAGGCCCCGGCGACGGCGTGCACCACGCGATGCGCCGCATCGCCCGCCTGCAGAACCTCAACGTCACCGGATAGGCGAACGAGGCGGCCCACGGCCGGTCCCGGGGTCACTTCGTCTGCCGGCGAGCTTGTTTCACCTCGCCGTCGATGGCCCAGGCGTCGGCAACCGGTCCGAGGTGGCCGAGCTTGTCGGGGTTGATCACCGAGCGGATGGTCTGGATCTGCCCGTCGAGCACGTCGAGGGCCAGGGCATGGAGGACCTTGCCGTCCCTGTCTCGGAAAATGGCGCCGGGCTGGCCGTTGACCTCGTGCGGCTCGAACGTCACGTCGATCCGAGCCAGCAGCGGGAAAACGGAGGCCAGCAGCCGGGCCACGTTCTCGGCACCGATGACGGCCCTGGCCAGCTGCGGGGCCTTGCCGCCGCCGTCCCCGACCATCTGCACGTCGGCGGCCAGCAGATCCCGCAGGCCGGCGACATCGCCTTCGCGGAGGGCGTCGAAGAACCGCCTCGCCAGCTCCTGCCGCTCCTGACGGTCCGCTTGGAACCGCGGCCGCCCGGCCTCCATGTGCCGCCGTGCCCGTACCAGCAGCTGCCGGCACGCCGCCTCCGAACGCCCCACCGCCGAGGCGATGTCATCGAACCCGAAACCGAACACCTCCCGCAGCACGAACACCGAACGCTCCAGCGGGCTCAGCCGCTCCAGAAGCAGCAGCGCCGCCATCGACACCGAGTCGGCCAGCTCCGCCGAGCGCGCCGGATCCTGATACGGATCACTCAGCAGTGGCTCGGGGAACCACGGGCCCACGTACTCCTCCCGCCGCACCCGCGCGGAGCGCAGCACGTCGATCGAGATCCGCGTCACCGTGGCGGACAGAAACGCCTTGACCGACGTGGGAAGGGTCGTCGAGCCAGCGAAGCGCAGCCATGTCTCCTGCACCGCGTCCTCGGCCTCGCTCACGCTGCCCAGCATCCGGTAAGCGATCGAGAAAAGCAGTGGCCGCAGCTCCTCGAACTCGTCGACCTTGTTCACGCCGTATCCCCCTTGAGTCTTCCCGCCCGGCCGTATCTCCCGGCGCGGGCCAGTTCTGGTGATCTTGCGGTCCGTCAGCGGGGCTGTGCAACGCCCCCGCGCCCGGGGTGACAGTGCCTCGGGCGGCTCATCGATGGCCACATCAGTGGGACTGCCCGACCTCGTAGTCGCCGGCCGGCTGCTGGGCGATGATGTTCAGCCGATTCGCCGTGTTCATGAAGGAGACCAGGACCACCAGGGCAGTGAGCTGCTCCTCGTCGAAGTGCTTCGCGGCACGCGCCCAGACCTCGTCGCTGACCCCGCCGGCCGCGTCCGCAACCCGGGTCCCCTGCTCCGCCAGCTCCAGCGCGGCACGCTCGGCCTCTGTGAAGACCGTGGCCTCCCGCCACGCCGTCACCAGGTTCAGCCGCACCGAGTTCTCGCCGGCCGCGGCGGCCTCCTTGGTGTGCATGTCGATGCAGACGGCGCAGCCGTTGATCTGGCTCACGCGCAGGGCCACGAGCTCCTGTGTCGCGGCCGCCAGCGGCGAGTCCTTGAGCATCTTGCCCGCCGACATGAGGTGCTTGAGGGCTTTCGCGGCGGTCGGGCTGGCGAAGTAGTTCAGTCGCGCGTCCATGGTGTGCTCCTCCGTGCTCGTCGGTGGCTACACCCCCTGGGACGAGACAGCCCGACGCCCTGTGACACGGACGCGTGTGATCCACATCTCCCCGAACTCGGATGCTCGGAGATGTCACATGAGAGGGCGCTGTCTCGTCCCAGGGGAAGCAGGCAATCCTCGATCAAGGAGCTGATGATGAACCTCGCACTGTGGATCATCGCCGGGCTGATGGCCGCCGTCTGCCTGACCGGCAGCTCCAAAATGTTCGTACGCAAGGAGAAGCTGGCCGCCATGGGCGGCACCGCCACCCGATGGGTCGAGGACTTCAGCCCCGGTGCCCTCAAAATCATCGGCGCCATTGAGCTCCTGGCCGCGGCGGGCCTGATACTGCCCGCCGCACTCGGCATCGCACCGGTCCTGGTACCGCTGACCGCCACCGGACTGGTGCTGCTGTTCGCCGGCGCGCTGACCATGCGCCTCCGCCGTGGCGAGAGAGTCACGATCGCGGGCGACCTGGTCTGCCTCGCCCTGGCCTTCTTCCTGGCGTGGGGCCGCTTCGGCCCCGAGTCCTTCACCGGCTGACCACCCAGGTCGGCGTGAGCCGGTTGCCGAAGGCGCGCGCGGGCTCACCCCGGTGCACCGGACTCCAGCACGGCTCCGGTGCCGTGATCACACCACCCACAACCCGAGATGCCGCAATCAAGATCACTTGCGGGACAGCCCTTAGCCTCGCGCTTTCACGAGGTGGGCTGTCCAAGAGTTGATCAGGAACACGGAAAGTGCCCTTGACCTGCAACGATAGGACTTGCTGAGGGTCCTGTTGGCTGCAAGGAAAAGAGCACTTTCCAGGTGAGAGAGCCTATCTCGTCGTACCCACGTGTCCGTGTCCGGGGAGACGGTCGGCAGGTGGTCTCGCAGGCCGGTGCGGTCCTGCTGCTGGAGACGGTCCGCAAGACGGGCCTTGACCAGTCGATATCCGCAGCTCTGGCTCGGTGGCGCAAACCGCGGGCCGTCCACGATCCCGGCAAGATGCTCCTGGACGTCGCCCTGGCGGTCGCACTGGGCGGGGACTGCCTCGCGGACGTCACCATGCTGCGGTGTGAGCCGGCCGTCTTCGGCCCGGTCGCCTCCGACCCGACCGTCTCCCGCCTGATCGACACCCTCGCCGCGTCCGGCGACAAAGCCCTGCAGGCCATCCGGTCCGCACGCTCCGAAGTCCGGCATCGTGCCTGGTCGTTGGCGGGCGAGAACGCCCCGGACGCCGACGCTCAGGTCACCGTCGATCTCGACGGCGTCCTCGTGATCGCCCACTCCGACAAGCAGGACGCGGCCGCGACCTGGAAGAAGACCTACGGCCATCACCCGCTGACGGCCTTCGTCGACCACGGATCGGGCGGAACCGGTGAGCCCGTCGCCGCCCTCCTGCGACCGGGAAACGCGGGCTCCAACACCGCCGCCGACCACACCACCACCGCCCAACTCGCCCTGGCCCAACTGCCCAAGCCCTACCGACGAGGACGCCAGACGCTGATCCGCACGGACTCCGCCGGCGGCACCCACGACTTCGTGTCCTGGCTCGCGAAGCGGGGCCGATGGCTGTCCTACTCGGTCGGCATGACGGTCACCGAAGCGATCCACGAACACGTGCTGAAGGTCCCCGCCTCGGCCTGGACCCCGGCGGTCGAGGCCGACGGTGAGGCCCGGGACGATGCCTGGGCCGCCGAGCTCACCGGCAAGCTCCTTAGAACTCCTAACAAAGTGAGAGGTTGACCAGTCGGCGCCAGCAGATGATGCCGCAGGCCAGGCTGAGAAAGGCTTCGTGGATGTCGTCGCGGATCTCCCAGCGGATGCGCAGTCGGCGGAACCAATGCAGCAGTGCAAAGCTCTGCTCGACCACCCAGCGGTGCACGCCCAGTCCGGAACCGTGCTCGACGCCGCGCCGCGCGATGACCGGGGTGATCCCGAGGGCCCGCACCTGTTTGCGGTACGTGTCGTGGTCGTAGCCGCGGTCCGCGTAGAGCGCGACCGGTCGTTGTCGGGGCCGTCCGCGCCGGCCGCGTACGGGCGGGACGGCCTGGATCAGGGGGATGAGCTGGGTGACGTCGTTGCGGTTTCCGCCGGTCAGCGATACCGCCAGCGGAATGCCGTGCCCTTCGGTGATCAGATGGTGCTTGGAGCCTGTTCGGGCACGGTCGACCGGGCTCGGTCCTGTTTTGGGCCGCCTTTGAGCGCCCTGACGTGTGAGCCGTCGATCACCGCCCTCGACCAGTCCAGCGCGCCGGCGGCGTTCAGCTCGGCCAGGAGCGACTCGTGCAGACGCTGCCAGACTCCTGCGTCGTTCCAGTCACGCAGGCGCCGCCAACAGGTCATGCCGGAGCCGAAGCCCAGCTCCTGGGGCAGGAACTCCCACGGAATGCCGGTGTACAGCACGAACAGGATGCCCGACAGCACCTTCCGGTCGTCCAGACGCTTGCGGCCGGGGTGATGAGTTCGGCGCGGCACAACCGGCAGCAACGGCTCGATCCGCGCCCACAGCCCATCCGGCACGATCCACGGCGGTTGCTCACCCCTTCTCATGTGCAGGCTAACAACCCATCAGACGCCAACATTCCAAGGTAAGTTGCGGCATTCTGTTAGGAGTTCTTAACGGCTGGCCCAAGGGCATGCGGCTCATCGTCCGCAACGAACGGCCCCATCCCGGCGCCCATTTGAAGATCACGGACGCGCACGGCATGCGGATCACGTGCTTCGCGACCAACACCACCGGCCGGCCGATCGCCGAGCTCGAGCTCCGTCACCGGCTGCGGGCACGGGCCGAGGACCGGATCCGGGCCGCCCGATCCACCGGCCTGCGCAACCTGCCCCTCCACACATCAGCCCAGAACCGGGTCTGGATGGAGATCGTCCAGATCGCGCTCGACCTGCTGGCCTGGATGCCCATGCTCGCCCTGACCGGCCGGGCGAGACTCTGGGAACCGCGTCGCTTGCGGTTCCGCCTGTTCTCCGCAGCCGGCCAGCTCGTCACCACCGGTCGGCGCAGAATTCTCCGCCTCGCCCGGCACTGGTCCTGGACCGACGAGATCACCGCCGCCCTTGAACGGCTCGCGCTCCTGCCCGACCCTGGCTGACCAGCAACCCACCGTCCTGCGACAGCATCACCCGCCCCGGGCAGTGGAACCCGGCGCCCACCCGACGCGACAGCCGGGCCACCAACCTGCCCGGCATCAGCTCCGGAAAGCAAAAGGGCCCACCGACTCCGTCGGCGGACCCTCAAGAAAGATCGAGGTTAGGGCGCCTTTTGCGCAGAGAGCGAATTCCAACTGCTCAATGTCGGTGAACTCGCTTTCCAGACCGTGCTGCACGGCTCGCTCTAATCCGTATCCCGGTGGGTTCTCCCAATACAGCCGGGAATCTTCGGGACACCGGCATCGTGACCTGAAGTGGTCTAGACACGGCATAGTGATGGCGTAGATTCATGAGGCACGCACGACTCCCTTGGGCATAAGGAGATCTCATGCGTTTCAAGCAAGTCGGTGCGACTTTGGTGGGTGCCGCCGCGGTCACCATGCTCGCCGCAGGCCCCGCCCTCGCCGCTACCACCACCTTTGAAGTTTCCTCCGGCCTAGGCACACACTCGGCCCGGGGCAGCTTCACCTGGCTCAACCGCTCCGTTCAAGTCCAGGGAGAGGTGAAGAACATCGGCGGCGCGGGAACGCAAGTAGAATTCAGTGCATGGGCCGGCGACACCTGGCTCAGTGCCCACACGCGCCCCACTGGGGGGCAGCTCGCAGTCAATGAGACCGTGCCTTACAACTTCACCATCGATGGTTCGGCATATCCGGGCGGCATTACAGACATCTTTGTCTGGCTCTACAACGCTCACGCTGACACGTGGTCAGGCCCCACACACTATGAACGACCGTAATCCACATCGCCACAGCAGGTCCCATCGGCCCCAGACCTCACAGACGCTGGGGCCGATGGTCATGGTCCCAATCCGCACTGGGCTCGGCTTGGTCTGAGTGTCCGGCCACGGCGGTGCCGCCGGCACCAGGCAGCGCGAACGGGCGATGAAGGGCTTCCGTTCAGTGAGCGAGGCCCAGCGGTTCCTCGCCGCGTTCAGCGGTATCTCGCCCCACTTCCGGCCCCGCCGCCATCTGATGCCCGCACACGACTACCGAGCCGAGATGACCGCCCGCTTCGCAATCTGGGAGCAGAACCGGCGTCGCCAACCTGCCCACCGCGCCGTGAGCCCACAGCCGGAACCGGGTTCCACCACACCACGACGCACCATCAGACAGCCACCCAACTTAAGACGTGCAGATGCCATCAAAGTCGCTCAGGCGTACCGAACGGCGCGGGCTCCTTCCCCCGCCATCTCCCGGGTTTGGCGATCCTGGACAGTAGATACTGCATCTCCACCAGTAGGTCCGCGAGGCGATCGTCGGCGCGGTCACCGGCTCCCCGGCCACGCCCGCACACTGCTGTTCGGCCGGTACGACCACGACGGGCGGCCCGCAATACGTGGGCCGCACCACCACCCTCGCCCGCACGGCCGGCCACGCCCTTGCTGGTCTGCTCACCCCGGCCGGCCGCGAACATGGCGGCACCCGGCCCGCTGGCACCGCATTGGGCTGGCTCTTCGTGGTCAGCGGCACCACGATGCCTAATGTTGTATCGGATGCAACGCATGGAGAGAGCCGACCTGCCGGTCTCGGCGCGCGACGCTCCAGCGACCAATTCATTCCCGGCTGGCCGTACTCGTTCGCCGCGCGGTCCTGGAGACCGGCCGCACCTGATGTTGCCAGCTGCTGGACGCGGTCCGACTCGGCCCGAACGACGATGCCGCCGAGGCCACCGCCGTCCAGGTTCGTCGCGTCGTAGCCGACCTGTCAGTCGATGTGCAGGTGCTTGATGTACACGTTTGGAGCGGTGCCCGTCTGCCCCTTGGTGAAGTACACCCGCTGCTCCACGCCGTTGGCGTCGTTGTAGCTGAACCAGCCGGTGTTCTGCCCGGCGCCCCAGGGGCCCGGCTTCCACATGGGCAGCGTCATCGGAGAGTCGAGGTCACCGTGGCCCTTGAAACAGGTGGAGCCGCTGAACACGGCGACGAAGTAGAACTGCGTGCCGTTGGCCTCGCAGGCGGCCCGCTGCAGGGTACTCGTCGCGGCACCCGACGGAGCGGCACCGAGCGAGAGCGTGGCGCACGCCGCGGCGGCGACGGCCCCACCCTTGGCGATGGACATACGCATGAAGCACTCCTCACTACGATCCGGTACTTACCGGATCAGTCTGGCCACGCCGCCACTGCCCCGAACGCGCCCGGACAGCAAGCTGCCAGCGCGGATCCGCCCCCGTCCTGGATGGAGGGCCGGGACGGGGGCGGTTGTCAGGAAGCGGACACTCAGCCTCGGTGCAGCCGCCTCTCCCGTGGTCGGACTGTTCGGCACCCAAAGCCCCGCGCCCATAAGAGGTCATCTCATTTGGTGAGTCGGCGGTAGCAGATGAGGGTGCGGGCGATGCTGGTGAAGGCGAGGAAGTAGTCGGCCTTACGTTCGTAGCGGCGGTGGAGGCGGCGGCAGCCGGCAAGCCAGGACATGGTCCGTTCGATGGTCCAACGCTGTCGGCCGAGTCGATGTGAGGTCTCGATGCCCGTGCGGGCGATGCGGTGCCGGATGCCTCGCTGGGCCAGCCATCGCCGCAGGTGGCGGTAGTCGTAGCCCTTGTCCTGCGTGGAGCTTGCCGGGCCTGCGCCGACGAGGGCCCCGGCGGGAACGGATCGGCGGTATGCCTTTCACGAGCGGGATCAGGGCCTGGCTGTCGTGGACATTGACACCCGAGATGCCGACGGACAGGGGCAGACCGGTCCGCTCGGTGATCAGGTGGATCTTCGAGCCGTACTTGCCCCGGTCGACAGGATTCGGGCCTGTCAGGTCCCCCTTTTCAGGGCCCGCATGTTCACCGAGTCGATCGCGCACCTCGACCAGTCCAGGTCGCCGCGGGAGCCGAGTTCGTCGAGGACCAGGCGGTGCAGCTTGGCCCACACCCTGGCCTTCGTCCACTCGGTGAACCTGCGGTGAGCCGTCGCCCCGGACGGTCCGAACGACGCTGCGGGAAGCTGCTGCCACGTGCAGCCCGACGTCACCACGAACACGATCGCCGCCAGCACCTCACGATCACCGTGGCGACGTCGGCCGCCGCCCTGAGGCCGCGACGGCCCACCCGCTGGAACAGTTCCCACAACTCGTCCGGCACAAGCCGCTCGACAATCCCCACCACGGCCAACAGCCTACCGACCCGCATGAGATGACGTCTCAGTGCTCGAAGACCGCTGTCGCCACCGGTACGGCCAGCAGCAGGCTGAGTCCGACCAGGGGGAGGCGGTCCAGCCACAGGATGGCGGCGAATTCGCGCAGTGTCGCGGCCAGCCAGTAGGCGGGGGAGGTCGGC
>NZ_JBSFTY010000093.1:0-33172 GCF_053591515.1 Streptomyces sp. NPDC003011 | reverse complement strand
GCTGATCGAGAACTCCCTCATGCACGGCGGCGGCACCGTCGCGCTGCGCACCCGGGTCACCGGGAACCAGGCGGTCATCGAGGTCACGGACGAGGGGCCCGGGGTGCCCGCCGACCTCGGGGCGCGGATCTTCGAGCGGGCCATCAGCGGCCGCAACTCCACCGGCATCGGCCTGGCGGTGGCCCGGGACCTCGCGGAGGCCGACGGGGGCCGCCTGGAGATGCTCCAGACCCACCCGCCGGTGTTCGCCCTGTTCCTGTCCCGGACAGCGCTCAAAAAGCCGGCGGAGGGCGACGCCGGGAAGCCGACGGTCCGGTGACCACCGGTCCGGTCCCCCTCAGGCGCGCTGCCGGGGCCGGGGCTTCTTCCGCTCCGCCGCCAGGAACGGCCCCGCGCCCGTCACCGCGTCCTCGACCGGCAGCGCCCGGAACACCCAGGTGCGGTACGACCAGAAGCGGAACAGGGTGGCGACCCCGATGCCGACGAACTTGAAGATGTTGCTCTGCAGCGGGCTGTCCCAGCCGAAGCCGTACGTCGCCGTGTAGAGCACACCGTTCTCGATCACCAGGCCGACCGCGCTGAACAGCAGGAACAGCGTCAGTTCCTTGGTGCGACGGCTCTTGTCGCGGTCCCGGTAGGTGAAGTACCGGAAGCCGACGTAGTTGAAGACGATCGCGACGACGGTCGCGATCACACTGGCCCGCACGACCGGGAGGCCGGTGGTGTGCCGGACGAGGTTGAACACGAGGAGGTTGACCAGCACGCCGGCCCCGCCGACCGCGCCGAACTTGGCGGCCTCGCGCACGAGCCGGTCGACACGCTGTCGTGCCGCGCTGCGAGGCGGCGGAGGCGTCGCAGGGAGCCCCGAGGAACCACGTCCCATGGCTTTCCAGGCCCCCGTCCGTAGGATTCGTCAACCCAGCCATGCTAACCACCCCCCGTTCGTGATCGCCCGTGGGCGAGAGCACGGGTCGAGCGCGGGCCGGTCCGGGAGGGCGGGAAACCGGCCACCGTGGCGGGGCCGATACCCTAGGAGAGTGACGTTCCCGGTAGTCGGCATGGTCGGCGGTGGCCAGCTCGCTCGTATGACACACGAGGCGGGCATCCCGCTCGGCATCAGGTTCAAGCTCCTCAGTGACACCCCGCAGGATTCCGCGGCGCAGGTCGTGAGCGACGTCGTCATCGGCGACTATCGCGACCTCGACACGCTGCGTGACTTCGCGCGCGGGTGCGACGTGATCACCTTCGATCACGAACACGTACCCACCGAGCACCTCCGGGCGCTGGAGGCGGAGGGCATCCCCGTCCGCCCCGGCCCGGACGCGCTCGTGCACGCACAGGACAAGGGCGTGATGCGGGCGAGGCTCGACGCGATCGGGGTGCCGTGCCCGCGGCACCGGATCGTGAGCGACCCGGCGGACGTTGCGGCCTTCGCGGCGGAAGGCGTGGCCGAAGGCGCCGGGGGCGACGGCTTCCCGGTCGTCCTCAAGACCGTCCGCGGCGGCTACGACGGCAAGGGCGTGTGGGTCGTCGGCTCCGCCGAGGAGGCCGCCGCGCCCTTCCGCGCCGGTGTGCCGGTCCTCGCCGAGGAGAAGGTCGACTTCGTCCGGGAGCTGGCCGCCAACGTCGTCCGCTCCCCGCACGGCCAGGCCGTCGCCTACCCGGTCGTCGAGTCCCAGCAGGTGAACGGCGTCTGCGACACGGTCATCGCGCCCGCTCCCGACCTCGACGGGACACTGGCCCTGCGCGCCGAGGAGATGGCGCTGCGGATCGCCAAGGAGCTGGACGTCGTCGGCCACCTCGCCGTCGAGCTGTTCCAGACCCGTGACGGCCGCATCCTCGTCAACGAACTCGCGATGCGCCCGCACAACTCCGGCCACTGGTCGTTGGACGGCGCGATCACCAGCCAGTTCGCCAACCACGTCCGCGCGGTCCTGGACCTCCCCCTCGGCGACCCGCGCCCGCGCGCGAAGTGGACCGTCATGGTCAACGTCCTCGGCGGCGACTACCCCGACATGTACTCCGCGTACCTGCACTGCATGGCCCGCGACCCCCAGCTCAAGATCCACATGTACGGCAAGGACGTGAAGCCCGGCCGCAAGGTCGGCCACGTCAACACCTACGGCGACGACCTGGACGACGTGCTGGAGCGCGCCCGTCACGCTGCCGGCTACCTGAGAGGCACGATCACCGAATGAGCCCAGTTGTCGGCATCGTCATGGGATCGGACTCCGACTGGCCCGTCATGGAGGCCGCCGCCCAGGCCCTCGACGAGTTCGAGATCGCGTACGAGGTGGACGTCGTCTCCGCGCACCGCATGCCCCGCGAGATGGTCGCGTACGGCGAGCAGGCCGACGGGCGCGGGCTGAAGGTGATCATCGCCGGTGCGGGCGGCGCGGCCCATCTGCCCGGCATGCTCGCCTCCGTGACCCCGCTGCCGGTGATCGGCGTCCCCGTGCCGCTGAAGTACCTCGACGGCATGGACTCGCTGCTGTCGATCGTGCAGATGCCGGCCGGCGTGCCCGTCGCCACCGTCTCCGTCGCCGGCGCCCGTAACGCGGGGCTGCTCGCGGCCCGCATCCTGGCCGCGCACGACGAGGAACTCCGCTCCCGCATGCGGGAGTTCCAGCAGGAGCTGAACGACCAGGCCACCGAGAAGGGCAAGCGGCTGCGCGCCAAGGTCGACGGAGCGGGCAACGGTTTCGGCTTCGGGAAGTGACGGCGATGACCTCGCTGGCGGCGGCCCGGGAACTCCTCGCCGAGTTCCCGGTCGCCGACGGACACAACGACCTCCCCTGGGCGCTGCGCGAACAGGTCCGCTACGACCTCGGCGCCCGCGACATCAGCGCCGACCAGCGGGCCCACCTGCACACCGACATCCCGCGCCTGCGCGCGGGCGGGGTCGGCGCCCAGTACTGGTCGGTGTACGTGCGCACGGACCTGCCCGACCCGGTCCCGGCGACGCTGGAACAGATCGACTGCGTACGGCAGTTGCTGGCGCGCCATCCGGGGGACCTGCGTCCGGCGCTGACGGCGGCCGACATGGAGGCGGCGCGCGGTGAGGGCCGTATCGCCTCGCTGATGGGCGCGGAGGGCGGCCACTCGATCGCCGACTCCCTCGGCACCCTGCGGATGCTGTACGCGCTCGGCGTGCGCTATCTGACGCTCACCCACAACGACAACGTGGCGTGGGCGGACTCCGCGACCGACGAGCCGGGCGTCGGCGGGCTGTCGGCCTTCGGCCGGGAGGTCGTACGGGAGATGAACCGGGAGGGCATGCTGGTCGATCTGTCCCATGTGGCCGCCTCCACCATGCGGGACGCGCTGGACACCTCCCGCGCGCCGGTGATCTTCTCCCACTCCTCGTCCCGGGCGGTCTGCGACCATCCGCGCAACATCCCGGACGACGTCCTGGAGCGGCTGCCCGCGAACGGCGGGGTCGCGATGGTGACGTTCGTCCCGAAGTTCGTGCTCCAGGCGGCCGTGGACTGGACCGCCGCGGCCGACGAGAACATGCGGGCGCACGGCTTCCACCCCCTCGCCACCACAGCCGAGGCGATGAAGGTGCACCGCGCCTTCGAGGAGCGCCGCCCGCGCCCGGTCGCCACGGTCGCGACCGTGGCGGACCACCTCGACCACATGCGCGAGGTCGCCGGCGTCGACCACCTCGGCATCGGCGGCGACTACGACGGCACCGCCTTCACCCCCAGCGGCCTCGGCGACGTCTCCGGCTACCCCCACCTGATCGCCGAACTCCTCGACCGCGGCTGGTCGAAGCCCGACCTGGCCAAGCTGACCTGGCAGAACGCGGTACGGGTGCTGGGCGCGGCGGAGGACGTGGCGCGTGACCTCCAGGCGACGCGGGGTCCGTCCAACGCCACGATCGAGTCGCTCGACGGCTGACCGGGCCCGTGGGCCAGGACAGGGCAGGCCAAGGCAGGGCAAGTCAGGGCAGGGCAGGGCAGGCCAAGTAGGCCAAGGCGGGTCGGCCGTCGGTCGTCGGCCGGGTGATCCGCCGTGTGTCGCCGGCCTCGTCCGCTCCCGCGAGACCCCGGGCGAGGTGATCGGCGCGGCGCGGACGGTCCGACCCCGGCACCGGCGTCAGCCGCGGGCGATCGTGTAGCCGACGCCGCGGACCGTCCTGATCAGCGACTGGTCGTCGTCGCCCAGCTTGCGGCGCAGGTAGTAGACGTACGTCTCGACGGTCCCGGCACGGAACGGGGTTCCCCAGACACGGTCCAGGATCTGCTGCTTCGTGACGACCTGGCCGACGTTCTCCAGCAGATAGCCGAGCAGCTCGAACTCCCGCGCCGACAGCTCGATCCGGATGCCCTCCCGCCACACCGCGCGACGGTCCCCGTCCACCGTGAGGCCCCCGTGGCGCAGCAGCCGGCTCTCGTCGGACAGGTCCCGTTCCAGCAGCTCCTGGAGGCGCGCGACCGCCTCGGCGGGCACGAACGGCTTGGTGACGTGCCCGTCGGCGCCCGACATCACCTGGCGCACCGCGGCCCGGGCCCCCGGGTCGTCGTCGCCGGAGAGGAACAGCACCGGCGCGTGCACCCCGGCGGCGCGCAGTCCGCCGTACGTCTGGAGGCCGTCGTCGTCCGGCAGGGCCAGGTCCAGGACGACCAGGTCGGGCCGGGTGGACCGGCCGACGGATATCGCGAACCGGCCGCGGCCGGCCGCGTAGACCTCGAAGCCGAGCTCGCTGAGCCGGGCGATCAGGGGACGCACGGAGTGGTCGGCGCTCACGACGAGAGCACGGAGGGGGGTAGGTCTTTGAAGGTTCACGTACTTAGGACGAAGACCGGCCGCCGAAGGTGCCCGTGCGGTACCCCGAACGCCCCGCCCACCAGGAAGGCCCCCCGGCTCCGTGCGACGGTGACCGTACAGCGATCAGTACTGCGATCAGGACACCGCGAGGTAGATCGCGAGGTAGATCGCAACGTGGACCACGCCGTATGCACGACGTATCTCACGACGTATCTCACGACGTACGGAGCCCGCCATGGCAGACCTCCAGGACGAACTGCACACCACCACCGGGGTCGGCGAGTTCGACGACCTGCCGGCGCCCCTCCCGGAGCCCGCCTCCGACTCCTACGCGGCGGAGCCGTACACCCCCGTCGCCGCCCCCGCCCCCGTCGCCGCCCCTGTCGCCGCCGCCCCCGGCACCACCCGCCTGGACCGCGCCCGCGCCCTGCTGACCGAGCACCCCGTCGCCGACGGTTACAGCGGGCTGCCCTGGGCGCTGCGCCATCTGCCCTGGTACGACCTGGAGATGGGCGAGAGCGCCGTCGACACGGACGTGCCACGACTGCGCGAGGGGCAGGTGGGCGCCCTGCTGTGGTCGCTGCACCTGCCCGAGGGGCTTGACGGCGACCGGGCCGTCGGTGCCACCCTGGAGCAGCTGGACCTGGTCAAGACGGTCGTGCGCGCGCACCCCGAGGGGCTGCGCCTCGCCCACACCGCCGGGCAGATCGCCGATGTCCGCCACTGCGGCCGGATCGCCGTCCTGCCCGGCCCCGCCGGAGCCGCCGCGGTGGGCGACTCCCCCGGCATCCTGCGCTCCCTGCACGTCCTCGGCCTGCGCTTCCTCACCCTGACCGGGGTGTCCTGGGCCAGCGAGGCCGGGCTCACCCGGTTCGGCGAGGAGATGCTGCGTGAGATGAACCGGCTCGGCGTGCTCGCCGACCTGTCCGGCGCCTCCGGGGAGACCATCCGCCGGGTGCTCGCGGTGTCCAAGGCGCCGGTGGTGTGCACCCGTTCCGCCGCCCGCGCCCTGCGGCCCCACCCGGCCAACCTCCCCGACGACCTGCTGGCCCAGCTGGGCGCCGTGAAGGGGCTGTGCATGGTGCCGCTGACCGCCGAGCAGACCGGCGCGACGGTCCGGGACGTCGCCGACCACCTCGACCACGTCCGCGCGGTCGCGGGCGCGGAGTGCGTGGGCCTGTCGGGTACGTACGACGCGGGCACCGCCCACCCGCAGGAACTCGGCGACGCCTCCTGCTACCCGTACCTCGTCGCGGAACTCCTCCGGCGCGGCTGGCCCGAAGCCGACCTCGCCCTGCTGACCTGGGGCAACGTCCAGCGCGTGCTGCGCGGCGCCGACTTCGCCGCCCACGCCGCCCAGCAGCGCCGGGAGCCGTCCACCGCGACCATCGCCGAGCTGGACGGCTGACCCCGGCTGCGGCGGTCAGAGCGGGTCGATCCGGCACAGGCAGAAGGGGTGGCCGGCGGGGTCGGCGTACACCCGGAAGTCCTTCTTCTGGTCGTCCTCCCGGTCCAGCACGCGGGCCCCGAGCGCCAGCACCCTCTCCTCGGCCGCGTCCATCTCCTCCCAGGTGGTCCCGGCGTCGAAGTCGAGGTGGAACTGCTGCGCGTTGCGGTCCGCGCGCGGCCACTCCGGCGGGGTGAGGCCGGGCGCCCGCTGGAAGGCGAGCCGCGGCCCGTCCGGGACCCGCAGGACGACCCAGTCGTCGTCCTGCGCCTCGGGGGTGCCGCCGCCGATCCGCGCGTAGAACTCGGCGAGCGCGTGCGGGTCGGGACAGTCGACGACTACGGAACGCAGACGTGCCACGGGTGCGGGTGCGGGTGTCATGGGGTCCTCCCGGCTCGACGGACGGTCAGGGGGCTGGACGGTCGATCAGCAGGCGCAGAGGCAGAACGGGTGCCCCGCCGGATCCGCGTAAACCCGGAAGGTCCGCGAGCGGTCCGCCGTGTCCAGCGGTGTGGCGCCCAGCGCCAGCGCCTCCTTCTCGGCGGCGTCCAGATCCTCCACGGTGAGGTCCAGGTGGAACTGCTGCGAGTGGTCGGCCGCGGGCCACTGCGGCGGTACGTGACCGGGAGCGGCCTGGAACGCCAGCGTCTGCCCGTCGGGCAGCTTCAGGTCCACCCACTCCGCTTCCCTGACCACGGTGCCGCCGAGCACGCTCGCGTAGAACCGGGCGAGCGCGTGCGGGTCGGGACAGTCCAGGACGACGGCACCCAGCTTGGCGAGAGCCATGACTTCCTCCTCGGAGTCGGAGACACTTGTCCGCCTTCGGTTACTCATAGAGGCGAGTAACCGGTAACGGTTACTGCATGCTGCCGTATAGGAGGTAACAAGGCAAGGGAGCAAGGCAAGGGGGCAAGGCGAGGGAACAAGGGGACGGTTACCGCATACCCGGCACCGGAGGTAACGTCGCGGGCATGAGTGAGAGAACGCCCGCTCCCGGGGGCCTGGCGCTGGTCGAGTCCCTGGTGAACACGCTGGACATCGAGACGGGCGCCGACTCCCTGGACAGGGCGGAGGGCCGGGCGCGTTTCGGGCTGGCCGAGACGGAGGCGGCCGGGGCGCGGGAGCTGCGCGAGTCGCTGCGGGCGGCCCTGCTCGCCCACGCCGGCCACCCGCCGCACCGCGCGGTGACACCGCTGGGCGAGCTGTTGGCGGCCGCTCCGCTGGTGGTGACCGTCGACGCGGGCGACGGCTCGGCCGCCCTCGCCCCGGCCGACGAGGGCCCGCTGCTCTCCCGGGTCGCCGGGGCCGTCGCCCAGGCCCTCGTCGAGGGCACCTGGACCCGGCTGAAGGCCTGCGAGGCGGCCGACTGCCACTGGGCGTACTACGACCGCAGCCCGGCCGGCCGGGGCCGCTGGTGCTCGATGCAGGTGTGCGGGGCGCGCGCGAAGATGCGCCGGTACCGGGCGAAGGACTGACGGCGAAGGACTGACTTACGCGTCCTCGCCCTGCCACCGTCGTCATCCCGGTCATCCCGGTCATCGCGGTCATCGCGAACGCGGAACGCGGAAACAGGAAAGCGGAAACAGGAAAGCGGTTCCCGGAGCGTGGTGAAGATGTGGAGAATGGGGCAGGCGCCGCTCCGGCCGGCTGAGCCCCGGCCGGAGCGGCGTCCACCATGCGGGCGGACCGCGTCAGCGGGTGCCGGTTCAGCGGGTACCGGTTCAGGAAGTCCGTGGCGGGCGTGAGCATCTGCCCGGCCCGGACCGTGTGCGTCGAACCGGATCAGGGCGTCGGTCGGTCGAACTAGCTCAGCCCGTCGGCCGGTTGAACCGGCTCAGGGGGTCGGCCGGTCGAAGTCGCTCAGGCCGTCGGCCGTCCCATCGCGCGGTACGTCCAGCCCGCCGTCCGCCACAGCTCGGGGTCGAGGGCGTTGCGCCCGTCCAGGATCAGCCGCTGGGCCGCGACTTCACCGAGCGCCGCCGGGTCGAGCTCGCGGAACTCCCGCCACTCCGTCAGATGCAGTACGGCGTCGGCGCCCCGCACGGCCTCGACGGCGGTGTCGGCGTACCCGAGGGTCGGGAAGATGCGGCGGGCGTTGTCCATGCCCTTCGGGTCGTACACCGTGACCTGGCCGCCCTGGAGGTGGATCTGCCCGGCGACGTTCAGCGCGGGCGAGTCCCGGACGTCGTCCGAGTCGGGCTTGAAGGTGGCGCCGAGCACCGCGATCCGCTTGCCGAGGAAGGGCCCGCCGCCCAGCGCCTGCCGCGCCAGCTCCACCATCTGCCCGCGCTGGCGCATGTTGATCGAGTCGATCTCGCGCAGGAAGGTCAGCGCCTGGTCGGCGCCCAGCTCGCCCGCGCGGGCCATGAAGGCGCGGATGTCCTTGGGCAGGCATCCGCCCCCGAACCCGATCCCCGCCCGCAGGAACTTCTTCCCGATCCGGTCGTCGTACCCGATCGCCTCCGCCAGCTTCGCCACATCGCCGCCGGCCGCCTCGCACACCTCCGCCATCGCGTTGATGAAGGAGATCTTGGTCGCCAGGAAGGAGTTCGCGGAGGTCTTCACCAGCTCCGCGGTCGGGAAGTCGGTGACGACGAAGGGGGAGCCGTCGGCGAGGGGGGTGGCGTACACCTCCCGCAGCAGCTTCTCGGCCCGCTCGCTGCGTACCCCCACGACGATGCGGTCCGGACGCAGGGTGTCCTGGACCGCGAAGCCCTCGCGCAGGAACTCCGGGTTCCAGGCCAGCTCGGCGTCCGGGCCGGCGGGGGCGTTCGCGGCGAGGTAGGCGGCGAGCCGGTCGGCGGACCCGACGGGCACGGTCGACTTGCCGACGACGAGGGCCGGCCCGGTCAGATGCGGCGCGAGCGAGGCGAAGGCGGAGTCGACGTACGACATGTCGCAGGCGTACTCGCCGTGCCGCTGGGGGGTGTTCACGCACACGAAGTGCACGTCGCCGAAGGCCGCCACCTCGGCGAAGTCCATGGTGAACCGCAGCCGCCCGCTCGACCCCTCGATCCCGGCCACGTGCTTGCGCAGCAGGTCCTGCAACCCGGGCTCATACATGGGGACCTCGCCCCGCTGGAGCATCTCGATCTTCTCGGGTACGACGTCCAGTCCGAGCACCTCGAATCCGAGCTCCGCCATGGCCGCGGCGTGCGTGGCGCCGAGGTAGCCGGTGCCGATCACGGTGATCTTGAGGCTCATGAAGTGCTCCAGGTGGGACGGCCGTGGGGTGCGGTGGAAGAGCATAGTCCGGGCAGGGCGACAGCTCTCGGCGGGCGGCTTTCCCCCTTGTCGCCAAGCTCACGTATCACTCAGGTGGGCAGCCCTCTAAAATTTGAGTTACTTAACGGTAATTAGCGCCAGCATCACAGCGTCCTTGGAGCGTGAGAGACCTTGGCCGGATCGGCTGATTTCGACCTGTACCGCCCGTCCGAGGAGCACGACATGCTCCGGGACGCGATCCGTTCACTGGCCGAGGCGAAGATCGCGCCCTACGCGGCCGCGGTGGACGAGGAGGCGCGCTTCCCGAAGGAGGCGCTGGACGCCCTGGTGGCCAACGACCTGCACGCGGTGCACGTGCCGGAGGAGTACGGCGGCGCGGGCGCGGACGCCCTGGCCACGGTGATCGTGATCGAGGAGGTCGCCCGTGCCTGTGCGAGCTCCTCGCTGATCCCCGCCGTGAACAAGCTCGGCTCCCTGCCCGTGATCCTGGCCGGCTCCGAGGACCTGAAGAAGAAGTACCTCGCCCCGCTGGCCAAGGGCGACGCGATGTTCTCGTACTGCCTCTCCGAGCCGGACGCGGGCTCGGACGCGGCCGGCATGAAGACCAAGGCGGTCCGCGACGGCGACTCCTACGTCCTGAACGGCGTGAAGCGCTGGATCACCAACGCGGGCGAGTCCGAGTACTACACGGTGATGGCGGTGACCGACCCGTCCAAGCGCTCCAAGGGCATCTCGGCGTTCGTGGTCGAGAAGTCGGATCCCGGGGTCTCCTTCGGCGCCCCGGAGAGGAAGCTCGGCATCAAGGGCTCCCCGACCCGCGAGGTCTACCTCGACAACGTCCGCATCCCCGCCGACCGCATGATCGGCGAGGAGGGCACGGGCTTCGCCACGGCGATGCAGACCCTGGACCACACCCGGATCACCATCGCCGCGCAGGCGCTCGGCATCGCCCAGGGCGCGCTGGACTACGCCAAGGGCTACGTCCGCGAGCGCAAGCAGTTCGGCAAGCCGATCGCCGACTTCCAGGGCATCCAGTTCATGCTCGCCGACATGGCCATGAAGATCGAGGCGGCCCGTCAGCTCACGTACGCGGCGGCGGCGAAGTCCGAGCGCGGCGACCGCGACCTCACCTTCCAGGGCGCGGCGGCCAAGTGCTTCGCCTCGGACGTGGCGATGGAGGTCACCACGGACGCGGTCCAGCTGCTGGGCGGCTACGGCTACACGCGGGACTACCCGGTGGAGCGGATGATGCGCGACGCCAAGATCACCCAGATTTACGAGGGCACGAACCAGGTGCAGCGGATCGTGATGGCGAGGAACCTTCCCTAGCGAGGTCTTCGCAGACAACGCAGCCCCCGGCGTCATACCGGGGGCTGCGTTGTCGTGCCCGATCAGGCGACCATGACCCCTACGGCATGCTCCTCCGTGTCCGTCACGGCCTCTCCCGCGAAGTCCTGAAGTCCTGAAGTGCCTTTCGCGCAGCCCTCCAGTCCCTCCCATGGCGGACCCGGCCCGACAGGCGTAGGACGGAAGGACGGAAGGACGGAAGGACGGAAGCCGATCCCACGGTTCCCGCGACCGACCGGAGGAGGAACCATGCAGCAGCAGCCGAGCACGAGCCAGCTGAGCAAGGAGATGCAGGACTGCGTCGAGGCGTGCATGGCGTGTCACAGCGTGTGCGAGGAGACGATGAGTTCCTGTATGCAGAAGGGCGGCCAGGCCCAGATGCAGATCATGCGCGCGCTCATCGACTGTTCCGAGACGACCCGCATGTGCTCGGACATGATGATGCGCCGCTCCCCGATGGCGGCCGACATGTGCGCCCTGTGCGCCACGGCCTGCGACCTCTGCGCCGAGGCCTGCATGTCCATGCCGGACGACCCCGAGATGATGCGCTGCGCCGAGGCCTGCCGCCGCTGTGCGCAGACCTGCCGCGCGATGGCGGGCGCCACGATGTGACCCGCCCGCGGGGCGTCAGGGGCACCCCACACCCCGGCGGGTGCCCTTGGCCCGGGCCACCGGCCCGGACCCGCCCGGTCGGCCGGACTCACGGCCCTCCGGCCCCACCGGCCCCCTGACCGGTCAGCCGCACGTCAGCGCTCCGGCCGGCTTGCGCACCATGAACACGTCCACCGCGTCCTCCGTCTCGACGGTGAACCCGTGCCGCTCGTACAGCCGTCGGGCCGCACTGCCCCGCAGCACGTTCAGCCGGACGAGAACGCCGCCGCGGTCGCACCGCTCCAGCAGCTCACGCAGCACGCCCGCGCCGATACCGCCGCCCTGGAGCCGCGGGTCGAGATAGAAGTGCTCGAGCCAGTGGCCGTCCTCGGCCGGCCGCAGCGCCACGCAGCCGGCGAACGTGCCGCCCACCTCGATCACCCAGGTGTGCGCCGGGTCGAACCCGTCCCGCAGCCGCTGCCGCACCCGCTGCCCGTCGTACCGCCCGAGCCGTTCCAGATCGGCCCGCAGCACCACGGCCCGCAGCCCGGCCACCGCCTCGACGTCCGACACCGACGCCGGCCGCATACCCCAGTCCGCCACGACGGTCACGCTATCGAGCGCGCCGGACCGCCTCGCGAGCGAGGGCGCCCCCAGGGGCGTACCTCAGGAGAACAGCGGCTCCAGCTCCGCCGCCAGGTCGGCCGGTGCACGGAAGTGCAGCGGACGCATGCCGAGCGCGGTGGCCGTCTCCACGTTCTCCTCGGAGCCGTCGACGAACAGACAGCGGTCCGGGCGTACGCCGGACAGGGACGCGGCGAGCCGGAAGACACGCGGGTCCGGCTTGGCGAGACCGACGCGGGCGCTGTTCACCACGTGGTCCGCGAGGTCGGCCAGGCCCAGCAGGGCGAGGTCGTCCTCCAGGCGGAGCGTGGCGTTGCTGACCAGGACCAGGGGGACATGGCTGCGGGCGCGGCGCAGGAGGGACACCACCTCGTCGTCCGCCCGGAACGGCGACTCCAGCAGCGCGGTGCCCAGTTCCCAGGCCGTCGTCTCGGGCACCAGTCCGGCCAGGCCCTCGGCGATCGACCGCACCCACTCCTGCGCGTCGATCCGCCCCAGCAGCAGCGGCAGGTCCGTCTCCGGCGCGAAGGCCACCTTCATGGTGGTGCCCTCGGCCAGGCCGGCGGTGCGCTCCAGGGCGTACAGCCGGGACGGGTCGTAGAAGCGGATCACGTCGTCCACGTCGCAGAGCACCGCGTCGAACGGCGCTCGGCCGCTTCGCTCACCCACCCGAGACCGTGACCTTCTCGTCGTTGTTCAACTCCTCGACCAGGGTCTTCACCTTCGCCTTGTCCCAGAGGAGGTTGCCGTTCGAGGAGCCGGAGATCGGCATGTTCATCGACGTGCCGTCGCCGCCGTTGACGCTCTTCATCGCCCAGAACATCGACGCCAGGTCGTACAGGCCCATGTCCTTGTCGACGATCAGCGAGTCCAGACCGGCACCCATCGTCGGGTACAGCTTGAAGGGGTTGAGGACCGTGCCCGGGGTGGCGACCTGGTTGGCGAGCGCGGCGAGGAACTTCTGCTGGTTCTTCGTGCGGTCCAGGTCGGAGTTGGCGAGCGCGTACCGGGTGCGGACGAAGGCGAGCGACTGCTCGCCGTTCAGGGTCTGCTTGCCCGCCTCGAAGTCGGCGCCGGACTTGGTGTCCTTCATACCGCCCTTCGGGATCTCGATCTCGACGCCGCCGACCGCGTCCACGATGTTCGCGAAGCCGGCGAAGCCGATCTCCACGTAGTGGTCGATGTGCAGGCCGGTGTTGTACTCGACCGTGCGCACCAGCAACTCGGGGCCGTCCTCGGCGTAGGCCGCGTTCAGCTTCACGTGCCGGCCCGTGCCCTGGTACGTCTTGCCGGACTCGGAGCCGGTGAACGTCGGGATCTCCACGTCCGAGTCACGCGGCAGCGAGATCAGCGTGTCGCCGCCGCTGCCGACGTGCAGGATCATCACCGAGTCGGTGCGCTTGCCCTCGGCGGAGCCGGTGTGCAGCTTCTTCTTCTCCTCCGCGGACATGCCCGCGCGGCTGTCCGAGCCGACGATCAGGTAGTTCGTGCCCTCGCCCGTCTCCGGCCGGTCGATGACCTTGGCGAGGTCGACCTCGCGGTTGAGCTTGGAGTCGGCCCAGAAGTACGTGCCGACGGTGGTGACGATCAGCACGGTCGCCACGGTGATCGCCGTCCACTTGATCCGGCGGCGCCAGTTCGGCGCCGGCCGCGGACCACGGCCACCGCCGGAGCCGGGACCGCCGGGGCCCCCGCCGCCGTAGACGTGGCCGGTGTTGTAGCCGCTGTCGTACCCGTCGTCGTACCCCTCACCGCCGTTGACGTACGACGGCTGCTGCGGGACCCCGCCGGCGTACGGC
Organism: Streptomyces sp. NPDC003011; assembly: GCF_053591515.1. Taxonomy (NCBI): domain Bacteria; kingdom Bacillati; phylum Actinomycetota; class Actinomycetes; order Kitasatosporales; family Streptomycetaceae; genus Streptomyces; species Streptomyces sp. NPDC003011. The sequence continues at coordinate 19,366 of NZ_JBSFTY010000093.1, read as the reverse complement.
GGGGACGAGGGGCCGTACCCGCCCTGTCCGGGCGGTGCGCCCGAGCCGCGGCGGACCTGCCGCATGACGCGCGCGCTCTCGGGCTGTGCGCTCGCGCTGCCGCGTCCGTACCGGCTGCCGCGGTTGTCGTCGGATCGCTCGGGCCAATCGTTCATGGGCCCAGTGTGCAGGGCAGAGCCAGGTGCCTTACAAGCTTCGTCGGAAAATAAGGTCACCGCTGTTGCCAAGCTGACACAAATTCCCGGCTTGTCGCCTCGGCATAAGGTGGAGGCCATGACAGATCAGGCCCCCGCCGCGGAATCGGAAACCCCGGACATCCCGGGCAAGCCGACCTCGGCGTCCCGCACCACGCTCAGCCACATCATGACCCACGCCGACACGAACCTGCTGGGCACGGTGCACGGCGGTGTGATCATGAAGCTGGTCGACGACGCGGCCGGCGCGGTGGCCGGCCGGCACAGCGGCGGCCCCGCCGTCACCGCGTCGATGGACGAGATGGCGTTTTTGGAGCCGGTCCGGGTCGGCGACCTCGTGCATGTGAAAGCCCAGGTCAACTGGACCGGCCGGACCTCGATGGAGGTCGGCGTACGGGTCCTGGCCGAGCGCTGGAACGAGTCGGCCCCGCCGACCCAGGTCGGCTCCGCCTACCTCGTCTTCGCCGCCGTCGACGCCGACGGCAAGCCGCGTCGGGTGCCGCCGGTGCTCCCGGAGACCGAGCGCGACAGGCGGCGCTGCCAGGAGGCCCAGATCCGCCGGACCCACCGGCTCTCCCGCCGCCGCGCGATCATGGAGCTGCGGGAGCGGCGCATCGCGGAGGGCTTCGAGGACTGAGGCCGCCGCGGCGCCCGCCGCCCGCCCGCGCCTACGGGCACAGCACCTCGTCCCCCCGCATCACTCCGAACTCCCCCTGGTAGGGATCCTCCGCCCGCACCCTGCGCACCTGCGTGAAGTCCGTCCCCGCGATCACCTTCAGCGTCGCCCCCAGCCCCTTCACCGGGCGCAGCTCGCTGCCGGGCAGGGCAGCCGCCAGGGACCGTGCCGAGCGGTCCCAGCGGGGGTCGTGGGCGACGACGGTCCGCCGCACCGAGCGGTCGGCCGCGTTCACGGGCTGCCGCGTCGTACGGAACCCGGTGGCCGCCAGCGCCGCGTCCACCCGCCTGCCGAGGCCGGCCGTGGGCGTGCCGTTCTCCACCTGGACGCGAATCTGCTGCGGGGCCACCGCCACCCGCACGACCTCGCTCCGGGGCCGGTGCACGGCCAGCGGCTGGTCGTCGCGCAGGGAGCGGAAGAGGTACTCGGACTTCTGCGGGTCCCATTTCAGGGTGGAGCCGACGCCCTTCACGGCGTAGCCCATCCGCCCGATCGGCACGGTGGTGAACTCGGAGGACGACGGGGAGAAGTTCCGCATCGCCCGGCCGAGGGCCAGCAGTTCGTCGGTGCCGAAGCCCTTGTCGGCGCGTACGGAGCCCAGGACGGCCCGGGTCACGTCCCGGAACTTCATGGGATTGAGGAGGAGCCCGGAGGAGGTCGCGCGCTGGATCAGGGCCGCCAGGAAGCGCTGCTGGCGCTGCATCCGGCCGAGGTCGGACGCGCTGTCGACGTGCCGGGCGCGGACGTACTGGAGGGCCTCGCCGCCCCGCAGGGTGTGGGTGCCGGGCGGGAGGTCGAGGCCGGTGTAGCTGTCCTTCAGGGGGTCGGCGGTGCAGATCTTCACCCCGCCGAGGACGTCGACCGTCTTCATGAAGCTGGTGAAGTCGACCTCCAGGTAGTGGTCGATCTTCACGCGGGTCATCTTCTCGACCGTGCGCACGGTGAGGTTGGGCCCGCCCTCCGCGTACGCCGCGTTGATCTTGATGGGATGGCCGCCGTGCCGTTTCCCGGTGATCTGGTCGGTGTGCGGGGGTGTCACGGCGTACGAGTCGCGCGGCAGGCTCACCACGCTCGCCCGCTCCCGGTCCTCCGAGATGTGCACGATCATGATCGTGTCGGTGCAGCGGCAGGGCGCGCCGCCGAGCCGGTACTTGTGCCGCTCGGCCTTGGTGATCTTGTCCCGGCCGTCGGTGCCGACCAGCAGCACGTTCATGCCGTGCCCGGCCCGGGGCCGGTTCTTCATGTCCTTGAAGGGGTCGACCCGGGTGATGTCCGCGTCGAGGCTGGTGACCACCGCGTGCCCGATCCCGGCGGAGGCGAGGACGACCACCGACAGCGTGGTCACCGCCCGCATGGCCCAGCGCGGCTTCCTCCGCCGTACGGGGGGCAGCGGCGCGCGGGAGGGCCGGGGGTGGCGCTGGGGGCGGGCGGGGGAGCGGGGCGGCTTGGGGGGCATGGGGGACACCTCCGCGAGGGCCGAACGTGGGATCGTGAGCACGGTAGGCCCATACGATCTGCGACCCAGGGCACCACCCGGGCGGCGCGCACCGGTGTCCCCCGTTCGCGGTAACGTGAGCCCCCTATGAACGCCAAGCCCGACGTGCGGCTCCCCGCCGTCTCTGTGATCATGCCCGTCCTCAACGAGGAGCGGCATCTGCGCGGAGCCGTCCAAGCGATCCTCGCCCAGGAGTACGCCGGCGAGATGGAGGTCGTGATCGCCCTCGGTCCGTCCACGGACCGTACGGACGCGATCGCCGCCGAGCTCGTCGCCGAAGACCCCCGTGTGCACACCGTGCCGAACCCGACGGGCCGTACGCCCGCCGCGCTGAACGCCGCGATCAAGGCCTCGCGCCATCCGATCGTCGTCCGCGTGGACGGGCACGGCATGCTCTCGCCGAACTACATCGCCACCGCGGTACGGCTCCTGGAGGAGACCGGCGCGCAGAACGTCGGCGGCATCATGCACGCCGAGGGCGAGAACGACTGGGAGCACGCGGTCGCCGCGGCCATGACCTCGAAGATCGGGGTCGGCAACGCCGCCTTCCACACGGGCGGTGTGGCCCAGCGGGCCGAGACCGTCTACCTCGGGGTCTTCCGCCGCGAGGCGCTGGAGCGGCAGGGCGGCTACAACGAGGAGTTCATCCGCGCCCAGGACTGGGAGCTCAACTTCCGGATCCGGGAGGCGGGCGGCCTGATCTGGTTCTCGCCGGAGCTGAAGGTGTCCTACCGGCCGAGGCCGTCGGTGAAGGCCCTCGCCAAGCAGTACAAGGACTACGGCCGGTGGCGGCACGTCGTCGCCCGCTACCACGAGGGCTCCATCAACCTGCGCTACCTCGCCCCGCCGACCGCGGTGTGCGCCATCGCCGCGGGCACCGTCGTCGGCGCGCTGGTCACCCCGTGGGGCTTCCTGATCCCCGGCGGCTACCTCGCGGCGATCGTCCTCGGGTCCGTCCCGGCGGGCAAGGGGCTGCCGCTGAAGGCCCGGCTCCAGATCCCGGTCGCCCTCGCCACCATGCACATGTCGTGGGGCTGGGGCTTCCTGACCAGCCCGAAGTCGCTGGCGAAGAAGGTCATCGCCTCCCGTCGCCCGGCGGTCCACGCGGACGCCGCCTCAAGCTGACGAAGAGCAGCGGAGAACCGGGGGCGACCGTGCGGGTCACGGTCGCCCCCGGTTTCGCTCACCGGCTCAGCCGGCGCACTTCACCTGGTCGGCCGTGGACTGCCCCACGTCCGGCGTCTTGGCCGAGGCCCCGTTGAGCTTGACGCCCGCGCCCTTGAAGTCCTCGCCGAGGATCAGAGTCATCGTGGGCAGCCCCTGAGCGTTGGTCACGCTCTCGCCCGGCTTCATCGCGGACCCGGACAGGCCCAGCAGATCGGCGAGCCGGCGCGCCTGGGCGGCCTGGTCGGGGGCGTACTCCAGCGTCGTCCTCGCCTGTGCGGCGCCCGCGTTGCCCGCGTTCTCGGACTTGTCGACGCCCGCGGTGTTCTGCAGCCAGTCGAGTTCCTGCTGCGCGCTGCCGCCCGGCGCACCGCCGTTGAGGATGCGCACCCGCACGTCCGAGGCGGCCGACTTGGTGCCCTTGAGCCGGGCGGCGACCGCGGCCTTCTCCTTCGCCTGCTGCTGCTTCACCTCGGTGAACGACACATCGTTCTTGATCATGTCGAAGACCTGGGGTGCCTTCGCCTCGTCGACGACCACCGTCGCCTTGACCGTCTCGGCGGGGTTGTCCTTCACCGGCAGCGTGGCGAAGGCGATGTTCTTCGTCGGCACCTTCTTGATCTCCAGCGCCATGTCCTTCAGCGTGCCGACCTCGCCGATCGCCGAGTCCACGGTCAGTGCCTCGGTCGCGGCCTCGGCCAGCTTCACCAGCTTGGCCGGGTTGGTGAGGGTGTCGCTGGAGGACATCTGGCGCATCAGCGAGCCCAGGAACTGCTGCTGCACCTTGATCCGGTCCAGGTCGCCCTGGTTGCCGAAGCTGTGCCGGGTCCGCAGGAACGCGAGGGCCTGCTCGCCCTCCACCTCCGACTCACCCTTGGGCAGGACGAGCTTCGACTCCTTGTCGTCGACGGCCTTCGTCACGCACACCTTGACCCCGCCGACCGCCTTGGTCAGCGTCTTGACCGCGTTGAAGTCGGCCATCATGAAGTGGTCCACCCGGATGCCGGTGGTCTCCGTCACGGTACGCATGGTGCAGCCCGGGTCCCGGCCGCTCTCCCCGAGGCTCCGGTTGAAGCGGACCTGCTGCTGCCCCGGGACGGTCACCTCGGTGTCGTCGTCCTTCGTGGTGGGGCAGTCGGGGATGTCGACGATCAGGTCGCGCGGGATGCTGAGCGCGGTCGCGTTCGAGCGGTCCTTGGCGACGTGCAGCAGGATCGTGGTGTCGGCGTGGCCGGCGCTGCCCTTGTCGCCGTAGCCCTCGTTGCCCTCGCCGGTGCGCTTGTCGGTGCCGATGACGAGGATGTTGAACGCCTCGTCCTTCTTGAAGCTGTTCGCACCCGCGTCACCGACGTCGTTCGTCTTGATGTTGCCCGCCAGGTGCTGGAGGTAGAAGTAACCGGCGCCCGCCGCGGCGACCAGCACGAACGCCATCGTGCCGCCGGTCCACAGCACGGCCTTCCTGGCCTTCGACTTCTGCTTCCCCGGCCGGCGTCCGCGCCGCCCGGGCAGCGGCTCCTGCGGACGCCTGCGCGGGGACGGAACCGCGCGCTTGGGGGCCGAGGGCGGCGCCGTCCGCGTACGGGCGGCCGTACCCGCGCCCCGGGGGCGGGGAACCGCCGACTGCGGTGCGGAAGGACTCAGTCGCAGTTCGTATTCACCGGTGTCCGGGTTGAGCACCCACTGGTCTGCGGGGTCGACGTTCTCCGCCCGCCCACGGCCTTGCGTGTCCACCGTTGTCGGAATCCTCCGTCTGGGCCAGATCTCGTGGCCGGGGATCACCTGGACCGCTCACACTAGCCGCACCATGGGGCGGCGACGGAATTTTCCTGTGGATCGAGGGAAGGGGGAGCCCGGCTACCAGCGGTACGGCTTGTAGACGTCCATGCACTGACCGGTGTCCGATCCGTTGATGGCGTCGGAGTTGCCGGGCAGGTCACCGGCCTCGGGCGTCGCCTGCTCCGGATACGCCGTGCCGCTACGCCAGTCGGCGCCGACGACAACGGTGACACCGGAGACATCGGTCGACTTCTTCACCGAACTCACAGGAATCCCGAGGGACTTGGCGACCGCCTGGGCGTCGCCCTCAAGTTCGGCGCTCGGATAGCGCACCACCGTCCGCTCCTCGGAGACCGCCGCCGAGGTGTCCTTGCCCGCTTTCGTGTAGCCCTTGGCGACGAGCGCCTCGGCGATCGTGCTCGCGCGGCCGGCGACCGGGCCGAGCGTGGCGGTGCGGGTGGCGTTGCGCACCACGACACCGATCTCGTCCTTCGCGGCGGCGGGCTCGTCGGTGCTCTTACCGGCGCTCGCCGTCTGCCGCGCGTCCGCCTTCGCGCCGTCGTCCTTCGCGCCGTCGTCCTTCGCGCTGCCGTCGTCCTTCGCGCCGTTGTCGTCGAAGGGCACGTCGTCGCGGAGCATCGCCCACATCTTCTCGGCGTCGTCGCCCGCGGGCAGCAGATGGTTGACGTTCTGGGTGTCCTGCACCGTCGGCATCGTCGTCATCGTGATGCGGTCCGTGGGCACCGTCTTGAGCTGCATACCGAGGTCGTACAGCTTCTTCACCGTGCCGATCTCCTCGGAGACCTTCAGCGACCTGGTGGCCGACTCGGCCAGATCCATCAGCCGGCCGCCGTCGGAGAAGACGTTCTGGTCCTTCAGCGTGCGGATCATCGAGTTCATGTACATGTGCTGGGCCCGTGCCCGCAGCGGATCGCTGCCCCAGGCGTGCCGGGTGCGCAGCCACTGGAGCGCCTGCTCGCCCTTGACCTTCCTGGTGCCGGCCGTCAGCTTCAGGCCGGAGCCGCCGGGCACGCCGGGCAGCGGGCGGTCCCACACGTTCTGGTTCACGCAGACCTCGACGCCGCCGATGGCGTCCGCCATGCTCACCACACCCGCGAAGTCGATCGTCATCCAGTGGTCGATGTAGACCCCCGTGAGGTTCTCCCAGGTGGCCAGGGTGCAGCCGGCTCCGCCGCGGCTCAGGGACTCGTTGATGATCCTGTTGGCCGCCGCGTACGTCTCGCCGGTGTCCGGGTCCTTGCACGCCGGGATGTCGACCCGGGTGTCGCGCGGGATGCTGACCACCGCGGCGCTCCTGCGGTCCGCGGACAGGTGGATGAGCATCTGCACATCGCCCAGCGGCGGGTTGTCGCGGTTGTCCCTGCTGCCGCCGAGGGCCACGTTCGCGTCGGACTTACGGCTGTCGGAGCCGATGAGCAGGATGTTCAGCGGGGTCTGGCCGTCCGCGTTCGGCTCGGTCCTGTTCGCCTTGGAGTCGCCGCTGCTGCGCTCGCCCTTCTGGATGTTGCCGTTGAGGTGCTGGTAGTAGAGGTATCCGGCGCCGGCCGTGCCGAGTATCAGCAGCGCGAGCGTCGTCGCCGACCAGCGCAGCGCACGGTGCTTGCGATCGGGCCGCTGCCGGCTGCGGCGTCCGCCGTGCCCGCCCTCCGTGCCGCCTCTGCCGGAGCCGTCCCCGCCTCCCGCCTCGCCGCCGGACCGCTTCCCGCGCCCGCCGGCCGCACCGTTCGTACGACGGCCGCTCTCCCGGCCCGGTGCGCCGTCCGACCGGACGCCTGGTCGGGTCCCCTCCCCGTGCACACTGCTGTGCGTCATCCCCAGTCTCCCCACCCTCGCACCGCCGAACGGGCCTGCCCCACGTCCCCTTGGACGTACGACAGGCCCGTCAGGTCACTCGGCGCACTCGACCTTGTCAGCCGTGGACTTCCGGATCCCCTCAGGCGCCTTCGCCGGAGTGGTCAGCGACACGCCGGCGCCCTTGAAGTCCTTGCCCAGGGTCAGCGTCATCGCCGGCAGTCCCTGGGAGTTGGTCACGCTCTCGCCCGGCTTCATCGCCGAGCCGGACAGACCCATGATGTCCGCCAGCCGACGCGCCTGGGCGGCCTGGTCAGGAGCGTACTCGAGCGTGGTCCTGCTCAGTTCCTTCGGTGCGTTGCCCGCGTTCTCCGACTTCTCGACCCCCTCGTCGAGCTGAAGCCAGTTGAGCGTCTCCTGCGCGCTGCCGGCCACGGCACCGCCGTTGAGGATGCGCACGCGCACCTCCGAGGCGGGCGCCTTGGTGCCCTTCAGACGGGCGGCGACGGCGGCCGCCTCCTTCTTCTTCTGGGCTTTGACCTCGGTGAACGACACATCGTTCTTGATCATGTCGAAGACCTGGGGAGCCGACGACGGATTGACGACGACGGTCGCCTTGACCTTCTCCGCCGGGTTGTCGATCACCGGCACCGTGGTGAACGTCAGATTCTTGGTGTCGAGCTTGCCCAGCTCCAGACCGAGGTCCTTCAGCTTGTTGATGCTGTCCAGGTTGGAGTCGACGGTCAGCGCCTTCGTGCCCGCCTCGGCCAGCTTGATCATCTTCGACGGGCTGGTCAGCGTGTCGTTGGACTTCAGCTTCCGCATCAGCGCGCTGAGGAACTGCTGCTGCAACGTGATCCGGCTCAGGTCGCCGCCGAGCCCGACGGCGTGCCGGGTGCGCACGAACGCCAGCGCCGTCTCGCCCGAGATGTGCTGCGTCCCCTTCTTGAGGTCCAGATGCGAGTCCGGGTCCTTGATGTCCTTGGCGAGACACACGTCGACCCCGCCGACCGCCGTGGTCAGCGTCTTGACCGCGTTGAAGTCGGCGACCATGAAGTTGTCCGGGGTGACCCCGGTCAGCTCGGTGACGGTCCGCACGGTGCAGCTGGGCGTCCGGCCGTCCTGCCCGAGGCTCGTGTTGAAGCGGACGCCGGCCGTGCCGGGGATGATCTTCTGGCTGCCGTCGGCCTGCTGGGTGGGGCAGTCGGGGACGTCGACGATCAGGTCGCGCGGGATGCTGAGCGCGGTCGCGTTCGTCCGGTCCTTGGAGACGTGCAGCAGGATCGTGGTGTCCGCGTGCCCGACGCTGCCGGCGTCGCCGTAGCCCTCGTTGCCCGAGCCGGTGCGCTTGTCGGTGCCGATCACCAGGATGTTGATGGCCTTGTCCTTCTGGAAGCCACCGGTGCTCGCGCCGTCGTCCGCGACGGACTGGATGTTGCCGTTGAGGTGCTCGATGTAGAGGTAGGCGCCCCCCGCGGCGGCCACCAGCACGAACGCCATCGTGCCGCCGGTCCACAGCAGGGTCTTCTTGGCCTTCGACGTCTTCTTGACCGGCCGGCGCCCGCGCCGCCCGGGGAGCGGCTCCTCCGGCGCCGGCGCGCCACGGCGCCTGCGCGGGGGCGGGACCTGGCGGCCGGGGGCGTCGCGGCCGGGAGTATCGCGCCCGGGGCTCTCCCGGCCAGGGCTCTCGCGGCCGGGGGTCCTGCGGCCGGGGGGCGCGGGGGCCGTCCTCCGGCCGCGTGCCGGGGCCGCTCCGGACGGAGCGGAAGCGCGGGGCCTGGGGACCGCCGACTGCGGTGCGGAAGGGGCCAGTCGCAGTTCGTATTCACCGGTGTCCGGGTTGAGCACCCACTGGTCTGCGGGGTCGATGTCGTCCGCCCGCCCACGGCCTTGCGCGTCCACGGTTGTCCGATTCCTCCGTCGGGGCACGCGGCGCCTTCCCCCTCAAAAGGCGCCCGGATCTCGGTCTCACGGTGCCTGACCCAGGACGGACCTTGTGGCCGGGTGCACCGGATCGCTCACACTAACCGCCAGGTAAGGCGGGAAGCGACGCCGGTGACGCATTCCACTTCCCTACAAGCGGGCAATCCGCCCATTTTCTCGGACGCGAGTTCGTCACCTTGGCGAATGCTTTACCCGCAGGGGTCTTCGGCGGCGGTGTTCCCGCGGAACGTGGGCGTCGGTGAAATCGGGGGCGCGGGTTCGTCGGGCCGCTTCTCGCCCGATTTCTCGTCGACGGGTCCGAGGGGTGTCTCGCGGTCGAAGGGCCGGCCGTTGTGCCCGCCGTCATACTCGTCGCTGGGCTGGGCGTTGTAGTGGCGGCTGTACTCGTACTCGCCGTAGTCGAACGACTCCCCGGTGGAATCGCCGTCCGGCTCCTCCTGCCCGATTTCGTCGTTCTCCCCGCTGTCCTCCGCCGAGTTGGGGCTTTTCGCCGCGGAATCCCCGGGGACGGCTTGGGCCACCTCGACCGGTGCGTCCGCGCGCAGCCGTTCGAACAGCTTCTCGGCTTCCGGTTCCACGAGTTGGTCGCGATTGGCGTTGTAGACGTACGACTCCCGGGGCACGGTCAGGAATTGCACCCGGTCGGTGGGGATGTGGCGTACTCCGCGCACGAGTTCGTACAAGCCGCGCAAGCTCGCCAGACCGGGGTCGGTCGTCAGGGACGACGTGGCCGCGTCCAGCACGGGATAGAGCTTCGCCGGGTTCAGCAGGACGTCATTGCCGCGCACCTTGTTGACGAGGGCGCCCAGGAAACGCTGCTGACGGTCCATCCGGTCGGTGTCGCTGCCGTTGCCGAGCGACTTGCGCACGCGGACGTAGCCGAGGGCCTGCTCGCCGTCGAGCCGCACCCGCCCGGCCGGAAGCCTCAGCTTGGCGGCCTTGTCGTGGATCGGCTCGGTGAGGCACACCTCGACGCCGTCGATCGCGTCGACCATGTCCTTGAAGCCGTGGAAGTCGACGACCACGTGATGGTCCACGCGGATGTCGGTGAGCCGCTCGACGGTCCGCACGGTGCAGGCCGAACCCCCCACCTGGAACGCGTAGTTGAACATCGTGAACATGGGCTCGGTGCGGCTGCCGTCGGGCCGGCGGCAACTGGGGACGTCCACCATGAGGTCCCGGGGCAGCGACACGGCGGTGGCGCTGCGGCGCCCGGCGGCCAGGTGCAACAGGATGGTCGTGTCGGACCGTTCGGTCCCGGAGTCCCGCCCGTACCGTCGGTTCCCGTCCCCCGACCGGGAGTCCGACCCGATCACCAGGATGTTCTGGGCGCCCCGCACGAGCGCGGTGGGCCGCTCCTTCTCGTACCGGGCCAGTTCGGCCGCGGCCGCCTTGTCGGGCGTGATGTTGCCGTCGAGCTTCGCGTAGACGGCCCATCCGGCGCCGCCGGCCGCGAGCACGCCGACCACCACGACGAGCCCCGTCCCGCGCGCCCACCTCCGCCTGCGCCGCCGTATCAGCCCCCGCCCGCTGGCCGAGGCCCCCACCCCCGGACCGAGGCCGACGTCGGCACCGTCGCGGGGGTGGGGCGCACCTGCGGTGTCGGTCACGTCGGATCCACCCCTCATGACGTACGAGCGTGTCGTGCGGGCTGCTTCTACGACGATGGCGTGGATGGGAGGCGGGGGGCGGGTGGAGATGGGCCGAACGGGGGAGGGGGGTGCGGGCGACGCGGGATCGGATCCGGGCGGGTCGGGGCCGCGCCGGGAGCGAACGCGCTCGCCGGGGTGACCCCCTTTTCCGCGCTGGTCTACCGCGCCGTCACGGTCACCCGCTCACTCTCGATCCGCTGCGCCAGCCCGTCCTCCCCCAGCCGCTCGAGGTGCCGGCACAACACCACGGACCCCCCGACAGCCAACGGCGCGTACAACCCCGCGTTCAACCCCTCCCACGTGTCGTACGGCAACCCGGACAGCACCCGGGACCCGGGCCCCGTGAGCCCCACCCCCGGCGCCTCCGCCCGGGCCCGCTCGACGACCTCCGCCCCGCTGAACTGCCGCCCGGCCACGATCAACGCCGGCTCCTCGGGATCCACCGGCGCGAACGGCACGAACCGGTCCCCCTGGCTGGGCACCTCGACGGCGTAATCCGCGAACCCCGCCGGGACCTGCGGAAACCTCCCGCCCAACGGTCGCAGCGCCATCGCGACCCGTTCCCCGGCACACGCCCGCGCCGCCTCCAGGGAGTCCGGCCCGCTCACCACCACGTCGGCCACCCCCGGATCCCCGCCGACGTCCGCGATCACGCCCACCGACGCACACGCCAGCAGCCACACCGCCGTCTGCCAGTGCGCGGGCAGCAGCAGCCCGACCCGGTCGCCGGGCGCGACGGCGAGATCGCCCTGGAGGAGGTTCGAGGTCTTGGCCACCCAATTGGCGAAGGTGGCCACGGACAATTCGACACGTTCGCCCGTGGCGTCGTCGTAGAAGGTCACCAGCGGGCGTCCGGGATCCGCGGCGAGCGCGGAACGCAGCAGGTCGGCAGGGGTGCGATCGGTGGCGTTCACCCGCAGAAGCCTACGCGGACCCGCCTCCGCCCATCGAGCCGCCGGGCCTGCCGCCGACCACCGGTTCGGCGGAACACCGGCCGACGGGCCGTCAATTCCCCGATGGACAGATATGTATGACTATGTCCAAGATCAGGGGCATGCGTGGATTCCTTGTTTCCTCGATCGGTGTCACTTGCGCGGCCGCCCTGGCCCTTCCGCTGACCCCGCCCGCGGCCGCCGCCGACACCCGGGCCCCGGCGAACGCGGCAGCCATGACGGCCCATACGGCCACGGCCGGAACGGCCCCGACGACCGTGAGACAGGTGCCGGCCGCGGAAGTGTCCGGCAGCACCCAGTCGCTGCCCCTCACTCCGCTCGCCCGCGACCGCACCCTCGGGCCCGCCGGCGAACAGGGCCTGTCCCGCCGGGACGTACGGCGCTTCTCCCTCGTCGGCGTGGTCTGGGACGACCCGGACGCCGAACTCCACGGCCGGGTCCAGGTCCGCACCCGCGCGGCCGACACGGGCGCCTGGTCCGGCTGGCAGGACGTCGAGACGCACAACACCGAACACGCGGCCGACCCGGACACGGCCGAGCGCACCTCGGGCCGCGTGCGCGGCGCCACGGCCCCGCTGTGGGTGGGTGACTCGGACGGCGTGGAGGTACGCGTCCGGGCGGCGGACGGCGAGACCGGGACGCCCCACGTCGAGGAGACCGCCCGTGGCCTTCGTACGTCGACGGCGACCTCCTCCCTCCCCACCGGCCTGCGCCTCGAACTCGTCGACCCCGGCGAGGAACCCCCGGCCACCCGCGGCGACACCGCTTCCGAGGACACCGCTTCCGAGGACACCGCTTCCCAGGACACGGCTCCCCCCGACACCGCCGACCATGGCACCGCCGACCGTCACAGCGGCATCCCGCACACCGCCGTCCGTCCCGCCGTCCGCGGCATCGCCCCCACCGCCGGACCGGCCAAGGCCAAGACCCTCGCCGCCATGGACGCCATGGACGCCATGGACGCCATGGACGCCATGGACTCCTCCATGGTCAACGCCGAGCTGTCGGCCCCCCTCGGTGCCACCGAGATCCCCGCGCTCGGCCGGAGCGCGACCGAGCGGGAGCTGTTCGTCCTGAGGGCCGGCGACATGTCACAGACGCAGCGCGTGAAGCCGTACATCGGACCGCGTCCGCGCATCGTCACGCGGCGCGGCTGGGGCGCGAACGAGAACCTGCGGGAGCGGAAGTTCGTGTACACGAAGAAGGTCAAGGCGGCCTTCGTCCACCACACGGCCTCCGGCAACGGATACCGCTGCGCGCAGGCGCCCTCCGTCATCCGCGGTATCTACCGCTACCACGTCAAGAGCATGGGCTGGCGCGACATCGGCTACAACTTCCTCGTCGACAAGTGCGGAAAGATCTACGAGGGCCGCGCGGGGGGCGTGGCGAGACCGGTCCTGGGCGCCCACACGCTCGGGTTCAACTCCAACAGCATGGGGATCGCCGTCCTCGGCACGTTCGGCTCCGCCAAGCCGTCCGGCGCCACGGTGAAGGCCGTCGCCCGGCTCACCGCGTGGAAGCTCGGCCTCTACGGCGCCAATCCGCGCGGGAAGACATACCTGAAGTCCGGCGGTGGCAATCTCTACCGGAAGGGCAAGAACGTGCGACTGAATGTGATCTCCGGCCATCGGGACGGCTTCGCCACGGCGTGTCCCGGCTGGCAGCTCTACCGCAAGCTCGGCTCGGCCCGCACGACCGCGGCCCGCTACCAGGGACGCTAGGACCCAGGGATGCCAGGACCCAGGGAGGTTAGGACCCGGACCGGGGCCCAGGGGCTCGGGGAGCCGTCCGGGCCGGGCCGGGAACCGTCCGGGACGTGGGGGAGTCTGTCCGTTCGTCCGCTGACGGACCACTGACGGTCCGCTGTTCGTCCGCTGTCCGGAGGACACGTCCGTCGCCGTCGGGGGGTACGAGGCCGCATGCCGCATGGCCCTCGCCGGCGTCGCACACCGGTCTGCATACACTGGCCGGCCGAAAGACAGTTCGGCCGGTCCCGGCAGGAAGCGGAGACGACAGGTGACAGAAGCGATCCTCCTGGTCGGCGGTAAGGGCACCCGGCTGCGCCCGCTCACGGTGCACACGCCGAAGCCCATGGTCCGCGCGGCCGGGGTCCCCTTCCTCACGCACCAGCTGGCCAGAGCGAGAGCGGCGGGCGTCGACCACATCGTGCTCGCCACCTCCTACCTGGCCGAGGTCTTCGAGCCGTACTTCGGCGACGGCTCGTCGCTGGGCCTGCACATCGAGTACGTGACGGAGGAGGAGCCCCTCGGCACGGGCGGCGCGATCCGCAACGTCGCCTCCCGCCTCCGCTCGGGCCCGGACGACCCGGTCCTGATCTTCAACGGCGACATCCTGACCGGCCTGGACATCAGGGCGCTGGCGGACACCCACGAGCGGACGGGCGCGGACGTCTCCCTCCACCTCACGAAGGTCACGGACCCGCGCGCCTACGGTCTGGTCCCCACGGACGACACGGGCAGGGTCCTGGCGTTCCTGGAGAAGCCGCAGACCCCCGAGGAGATCGTCACCGACCAGATCAACGCCGGGGCGTACGTCTTCCGCCGCTCGGTGATCGACACGATCCCGGCGGGCCGCCCCGTGTCGGTGGAGCGCGAGACGTTCCCGGACCTGCTGGCCGCCGGAGCCCACCTGCAGGGCATGGTCGACTCGACGTACTGGCTGGACCTCGGCACCCCGGCGGCCTTCGTCCGCGGCTCCGCCGACCTGGTCCTGGGCCGGGCGCCGTCCCCCGCGGTCCCCGGCCGCTGCGGTGACCGCCTGGTCCTCCCGACGGCCACGGTGGCGCCCGACGCCAAGCTCACGGGCGGCACGGTGGTCGGCGAGGGCGCCTTCGTCGCGGAGGGCGCCAGGGTCTTCGGTTCGACGATCCTGCCCGGCGCCGTCATCGAACCCGGCGCCGTCATCACCGACTCCCTGATCGGCACCCGCGCCCGCGTCGGCGAACGCTCCGTGCTCAGCGGCACGGTCATCGGCGACGGCGCGGTCATCGGCCCCGACAACGAACTCCGCGAGGGAATGCGCGTCTGGTGCGACGCCCGCATCCCGGCGGGGGCGGTGCGCTTCTCCTCGGACCAGTAGGTCGCCCACAGCCCGTCCGGTGCTCGGGGACGAGGCCCGTGCGGAGCCGAAGGGGGCCTGGGGGCGGCGGCCCCCACGGCCCCGTCCCCTCACAGCCGCCCGATGTCCCCCCGCGGCATCCGCGGCGCCCGCCGAGCCGGTACCTTCCCGCTCAGCAGGATCAACCGAGCGGCCCGGTGCCGCTGCCCCGCATACGGCTCCAGCAACTCCAGCATCACCGCGTCGTCCGCGTCCCGGTTCCCGGCCAGCGCCCACCCGACGATCCCCGGCAGATGCAGATCCCCCACGGTCACCGCGTCCGCCGCCCCATGGCTGCGCTGCACGACCTCCGCCGACGTCCACGGCCCGATCCCCGGCACCACCTCCAGGCGGGCCCGCGCCGCGCCCGGCTCCATGCGCACCGCTTCCTCCAGCCGTCCCGCCACCCGCACCGCCCGCAGGATCGTCGACGCCCGCTTGTTGTCGACCCCCGCCCGGTGCCACTCCCACGACGGAATCAACGCCCAGGTCCGCGGCGCCGGCATCACCCACAGCCGCCCGCCCGCCGCGGGCCCCGGCGCCGGCTCACCGAACTTGCGTACCAGCGACCGCCACGCCCGATACGCCTCGTCGGTCGTGACCTTCTGCTCCAGGATCGACGGGATCAACGACTCCAGCACCAGCCCGGTCCGCGTCAGCCGCAGCCCAGGCCGGCGATGCCGCGCCATCGCCACCACCCGGTGCCGGGGCGTGAACGCGGACGGGTCGTCCTCGGCGCCCAGCATCCCCGGCAACCGCTCCAGCAGCCACTCCGCCCCCGGCCCCCACGCCTCGCCGCGCACCGCGCCACCGGCCGCGGTGACCCGCAGCGTCCCCGGCCCGGCAGGGGTGAGACTGGCCCGCCACACCGATCCGTCCGGCAGCGACCGGAACGTCGGGTCCACCGGTCCGCGCCGCAGCGGCCCGAGCACCAGCCCCAGATCGAGCGGCCCGTCCGGCACCCAGGTCCGCACCCGCCCCGCGGCCACCGGCGCCCCCCGGCGCGCGGCGGGCACGACGGCCTCCCCACCGCGCACGGTCGTACGCGTGGGCCGCGGAGAGAAACGTCCTGCCACGAGTGAGGTCCCAGGGGAACGAGAGAAATGAAGTCCTACGAGAGTAGGCGCAAGCCGGCACACCCCGCCCCGCCCCGACGAGGCCCCCGTCCGCCGGACACCCCGACGCGACGCGGGTCACGGCGCCTCGACGCGGCGGAGGTGCGTCACCGCACGCCTGCACGCGGCGGACGTGCGTCACCGCACCTCGACGAACGCCCCCGCGTCCCGCTCCGGCCGCGCCCGCGGTTCCTCCGCCGGATGCCCGACCGCCACCGCCCCCATCGGATCCCAGTGCTCCGGCAGCGCCAGCACCCGGCGCACCACCTCCCGGCAGAACATCGTGGACGACACCCACGCCGACCCCAGCCGCTCCCCGGCCAGCGTGACCAGGAAGTTCTGCACGCCGGCCCCCGCGGCGACCACGAACATCTCCCGCTCGGCCCCGTCCCGCCGCGCGTCGCCGTACGTGTGCGACCCGTCCATGACGAGACACGGCACGACGAGATACGGCGCGCCCCGCAGCACGTCCCCGCGCCGCACCCGCCTGGCGATGGACTCCTCGCTCTTGCCGTCCCGCCGCAGATCGGCGATCCACGCCTCGCGCATGGCGTCCAGCAGCCGGGTCCGCGACTCCGGCGACTCCAGCAGCACGAACCGCCACGGCGTCGTGTGGTGCGGTGCCGGTGCCGTCACGGCCGCGGCCACGGCCCGTCGTACGGCCCCCGGGTCGACCGGCTCGTCCGTGAAGGCCCGTACCGTACGCCGCTGGGTCACCGCCGCCCGTATCGCTTCCGAGGTGCCCAGCCGGAACATGTCGTCGCGCGCGCCGCGCACCATGGCCCGCGCTCCCTCCCCGTGCTCCTCGGCCACCACGTGCGGCAGCCCGCGCACGACGGCGACGGGCAGCCCGGCGGCCTTGCCCTTCACCAGGTCACCGGCGGCGGCCAGTTCGTCCGCCGTCGCCACGACCGTCGCGCTGAGCGGCTGGCCGTGGGCGTCCGTGCCGCCGCGCAGGTCGTCGAGCACCCGGACTCCGGCGGCGCCGATCGCCACGTCCGTGAGCCCCGCGCGCCAGGGCCGCCCGAACGTGTCGGTGACGACCACGCCGACGTCGACGCCGAGGGCGTCCCGCAGGCCGTCCCGGATGGTCCGCGCGGACGCGTCCGGGTCCTCGGGCAGCAACAGCACCGTCCCGGAAGGGGTGTTGGAGGCATCGACCCCGGCGGCGGCCATGACGAGCCCCTGCCGGTTCTCGACGATCCTGAGCGCACCGCGCCGCGCCACGACGCGTACCGTCTCGGCGTCGATCGCCGCCTCCCGGTCGGCCGCCCGGACGATCCGGCCCTCCGCCTTGGACACGATCTTCGAGGTGACGAGGAGGACGTCCCCGTCGGTCAGTCCCGGTTCGGCGGCGGCGATCAGCTTGGCGAGGTCGTCACCCCGCTGCACCTCGGGGATCCCGGCCACGGCCCAGACCCGGTAGCCGTCGGCAGCGCCGCTCACAGCGCCCCCACCTCCTCCGCCAGCGTCAGCGCCTCCCGCGCCATCCGCGCGGACGCGTCGAGGTCGGTCATCATCAGCGGTACGGCCCGGCACCTGATCCCGGCCGCCTCCACGCGCTCCACCACGCCCGCGTCCACGGTGTCGACCAGCCAGCCGTCCAGCAGCCCCGAGCCGTAGTGCTCGGCGACCGCCGCGGCCGTCGACTCCACACCGACCGCCGAGAGCACCTTGTCGGCCATCCCGCGCACGGGCGCGTCCCCGACGATCGGGGACAGGCCCACCACCGGCACCCCGGCGTCGGCGATCGCCTCGCGGATGCCGGGCACGGCGAGGATCGTGCCGATGGAGACGACGGGGTTGGAGGGCGGGAAGAGCACGATGTCGGCCTCCGCGACGGCCTCCAGGACGCCCGGCGCCGGTGTGGACTGCTCGGCCCCGACCGGCACGACCGCCTCGGCCGGCACGGACGCCCGCAGCCGCACCCAGTACTCCTGGAAGTGGATCGCCTTGCGCTCCCCGTCGACCTCGACGGCGACATGGGTCTCGACCCGATCGTCCGTCATGGGGATCAGCCGCACGCCCGGCTTCCACCGGTCGCACAGCGCCTGGGTCACCGCGCTGAGCGGATACCCCGCACTGATCATCTGGGTCCGCACGATGTGCGTGGCGAAGTCCCGGTCGCCCAGCCCGAACCACTCGGGCCCCACCCCGTACGCCGCGAGCTCCTCCTTGAGGTGGAAGGTCTCGTCGGCCCGCCCCCAGCCCTGCTCCTCGTTGATGCCGCCGCCGAGCGTGTACATCACCGTGTCGAGGTCCGGGCAGACCTTCAGCCCGAAGAGGTGGATGTCGTCGCCGGTGTTGCCGATGACCGTGACGTCCGCCTCCGGCGCGGCCTGCTTCAGACCGCGCAGGAACCGGGCACCACCGATGCCGCCTGCCAGAACCACAATGCGCATGGACCAAGTCTTGCAGGCGGGTACGACAACGCGTCAGGCGGTCACGGCGTCCTCGTCCACGTCCTCGTAGGCCGCGGGGGCCGTGCAGGCGGTGTACATCGGCATCTCGGTCAGTCCCGGGTAGTAGATGTGCAGGCTTATCGCCGGCTCCAGGGCGTCGTTGACCACCTCGTGCACGTACCCCGGCGCGAAGACCCGCTGCGCGCCCGCCCCCAGCGCGCGCGTTCCGCGGTCGGTGTGCTCGGTCAACGTGCCCTCCAGGACGGTCAGGACGCCGGAGGAACGGCCGTGGTCGTGCAGTCCGCTGCCCTGTCCGGGGACCCAGGACAGCAGCCACACCTCGTAACCCGGGCCGGTGCGCAGGCGGTGGTACCAGCGGGTCGTCGCGTCGTACCGGACCAGGTGTTCCCACTGGGAGCGGTCGGCGGCGAGGGAGCGGGCCAGGCCGACGAAATCGGCGACGGTGGCCGGGTGCTCGCGCGGAGGCTGGAGCAGGTGCGGGACTTCGAGGATGTCGCCGGCGATCTGAAGGTCGCTGTCGCTGTTCATGGGGTGGGGTGTTCCTCGGCGGAAGAGGCGGAAGAGTGGGGGCTGGCTGGGTGTCGCGTACCGTCCGCCCGGGTCACGGACGGGAGGCAGACCCGGTCAAGGGCTCGACCCTGGTGGGGTTCAAGGAGACGGCAGCCGAGTCGCGGTGGACTCGCGCACAGCCGGAGCGCGTGGGCTCAACAGCTGGGACAGCAACAACAGCTACAGCGAGCGTGGGCAGCACCGAGGGACCCGGCCGAGCGGGTCGAGGTGAGTGCCAAGTTCGCGAGCATGCCCACAAGGACATCGGTTCACACCCGCACTGTCAACTCGACACCCGACAAGTGGGACATGTTTCACCTCATCCGGTCCATCCGTCAGGTGAAAGGTTTGTTCAGGCGTCACCCGGGACACATGGCGCACAACCGGGCGCGCAAACCTCGATGCGATTCCGTGATCCGATTGTGATCCGGTTCTCTTCGGCGCGCGCGTCGGAACGAGATCGACCTCCTGGGCGTCCTGCTCCGTACAGGTCCGG